>JBDSPC010000276.1:0-9912 GCA_039914485.1 Nocardioides sp. | reverse complement strand
GCACCGGGTCGGGGAGAGCGGCCGCGCCGAGCCACTGTGCGTGGCTTAGTCGTGCTGCTGCTTCGACGAGGGCGAGGGGGTTGCCCTGAGTCGCCGCGACCAGGCTCGCCACGACCTTCGGCGCGGCGCTGCCGGGCATGAGCTCCGCTGCAGCGGACGAGGAGAGGCCGGCGACAGACAGGACCGGCAGGCTCCGGCCGAGCTCCGTCGCGAACGTGCCCTCGCGAGCGGCCAGCAGGAAGGCGACGGCATCCGGACCGAGTCGACGCGCTGCGAAGGCGATCGCGGCCGCGGACTCCGGATCCAGCCATTGCAGGTCGTCCACGAGCACCAGCAACGGTCCTCGCTCGGCGGCCGCAGCGAGGATCGAGAGGGTGGCAGCACCGAGGAGGAAGGGGTCGGCGACCGCCGTACCACTCGACCAGGTAAGCGCCGACCCGAGAGCCGTCGCCTGATGCTCCGGTATGTCCGCCGCCCTCTCGCGGATCGGGTTGAGCAGACCGAAGAGTCCGCCATAGGCCACGTGTGACTCGGCCTCGAAGCCGCACGTGCCGAGACAGGTGAACGAGTCAGCCCGCGCTCGGGCCACCTCCAGCAAGCTCGTCTTGCCCACACCGGGCTCACCCACGATGAGCAGCGCCCCACTGCGTCTCGCCGCCGCGTCGCCCAACAGGGCGTCGATGCGTCCCACCTCGTGCTCGCGACCAACCACGACCGAGGAAGTGGGGGATTTGCCGGACGCGACACCAGGACCGCCGGTGCGAGTTTCGACGGGAGAAGTTTCTGTAGAAGGAGGCCGTGGTGCGGACATCAACAAAGATCCTAGGGGCACTCGAGCGTGCGCTCACCGGTCCGAACTGGGCGTACTCCGCTTGGTACTACCCGGTGTTCGTGCGTCCCTGGCCACGGTCGCCGACTGCCGACACTTCGCGATCATCGGAGCCGGGCCGATGACTGAGTTCACGGGCGTCGACCACGCGAGCCTGTCAGTGACCGACCTGGACCGCAGCGAGCGCTTCTACTCCGACGTGCTGGGGCTGATCCGGCTGGCCGACTTCGGCACGGTCCGGATACTCCTGCACCGGCCCACGTCGTTCGTGCTCGCGCTCGCGCGCCACGCTGCGGCGTACGGCGACCGGTTCACCGAGCTGCATACCGGGCTGGACCATCTCGGCTTCGGAGTGGGCTCTCGCGAGGAGCTCGTGGCGTGGGAGCGCCGCCTCGATGAGCTCGGAGTGGAGTACACACCCATCCGGGACATGGAGTTCGGGGCGCACCTGAACTTCCGGGACCCCGACCACATCGCCCTGGAGCTCAGCACGTCCAACGAGACCCTCAGCGGATGGTTCGACGAGCTCCGGGAGCGGGAGCTTTCGCGAGACGAGATCGACGCCCGACTTGCGGAGCATCTCGCGAGCCGGTGACGGACCTCAGGGCGTCAGCCCTCCAGGGCCAGCAGCTCGCCGAGGTGCTGGTCGATCTGGGGCATGTACGTCGGGGCCACCGCGAACAGGCCGAGGTGCCCGAGCACGTCGTTGATCACGCGGAGCTCACTGCCCGGCGTCAGCTGCTGCTCGACCTCGCAGTCGCGCGGCGGGAAGAACATGTCCTCGTCGATCGGCATCACGAAGACCTTCGCCCTGATCCGCCCGAGCGCGGCGGCGAGGTCGCCGTCGGTGTTGCGGGCGACGTCACCTCGCTGCCACTTCCACGCACAGGTCAGGAGTGCGTTGGGGTCCATGGCGGTGAAGTACGGCTCGAGGAAGCCCGCGAGGAAGGCTTCCTTTGAGTCGAACTCGAGCGCCCGCCAGACCTCCTGCTTCCAGAACTCCGTCGAGAAGCCCATGATCCCCCACAGGTGCGCGTGCCGGACGAGCCCGTCGGCGACCTCGGTGTGGGAGGAGTACTCGCCACCGTTCCAGCCCGGGTCGGACCAGAGCTGCTCGTTGAGGGCCTCGGTGAAGAGGAAGTCGTGAGGCGTGTTCTGCGCCGTACCGGCAATGGGGGCGCCGCGCAGCATCTTGTCGGGGAACCGCACCAACCACTCCCAGGTCTGCTGGGCGCCCATCGACCCGCCGACCACGAGCTGCGGCGCCTCGATGCCGAAGTGCTCGCGCCGGAGTACCACGTCGTGATCAGGATCGCGTTGTCCTTGGCGTCGTTGAGCTCGCCCCACGTCGTGACCGCCAACTGGCAGTCGGGGATCGTGCCGCCCTCCTCGAGGTCGAAGGAGCCGATGCTGATCAGCTCGTAGTCCCCGTGGAACTCGTGGGTGTAGTAGGCGTTCTCGATCATGGCGACTCCTCCGCTGCCGGGCCAGGTGGGTATCGACGCTACTCAGCAGACGCCGCCAGGTGTCCTCTCCGAACGGACAGGACTCAGGGCTCCGGGTCGGCTCCGGGTTTCCCGGCGTCGGCGTAGGACTTCACGACCGAGGCGTTCAACGGGAAGTCGATCGCGAGGTCGCGGAAGAGCAGGCTCGAGGCCGTCCCGGCGGCCTCGGTGGCGACCGACACGACGTCGTCGGCGAGGTCGGCCGGCGTGTGCACGACGACCTCGTCGTGCAGGAAGAACACGAGGTGGGGTCGTGCGTCGGACGTCCCGAGGTGCCACAGGCGATTGCGGAGATCCGCGATCCAGCACAGCGCCCACTCCGCACCCGTGCCCTGGACGACGAAGTTGCGGGTGAAACGGCCGTAGGCGCGGCGCCGGCGGGCCTGGGCATCCGGGTCCACCGAGGGCGCGTCCGGGTCGGACTCCCACGCCTCGCCCAGGCTGGGAGATCCGCGACCGAGCAGGGTGCGCACGACCTGACCGCGCTCTCCGTCACGGGCCGCCTGCTCGACCAGCCCGAAGGCGGCGGGATAGCGCCGCGTCAGGCCGGCCACCATCCGCCCGCTCTCGCCCGACGTGGCGCCGTACATGGCGCCGAGCAGTCCGAGCTTGGCGTCCTGACGGCTCGCGACCGCGCCGTCCTCGACCATGCCCTGGTAGAGGTCCGCACCCCTGGCGGAGCGCGCGAGCGCGGCGTCGCCACTCATCCCGGCGAGCACCCGCGGCTCGAGCTGGGCGACGTCGGCGACCACGAACATCCAGCCCTCGTCGGCGACCGCCGCGGGCCGCACCTGCACGGGGAAGGACAGCGCCCCGCCTCCGTTGGAGGACCAGCGCCCGGTGGTCGAGCCGGCGGGCTGGTAGCTCGGCCGGAACCGGCCGTCGCGCACCCACTGGTCGATCCACGTCCACCCGTTCGTGGAGAGGAGGTGGGCGTCCTGCTTGTAGCGCAGCAGCGGTTCGATGCCCGGGTGGTCGAGCGCGCGCAGGGAGCTCGCCCGGGTGTCGGAGACCTCGAGCCCGGCGCGACGCAAGGCCGTCAGGAGCTCGGGTCGCGAGTCCGGGTTCAGCGTCGGCGCATCGAACGCCGCCCGCACCTCCGCGGCCAGCGCCTCGAGCTTGGCCGGTCTCGCTCCCCGAGGCGGCCGCGCACCGAGCCGCTCCTGGAGCAGACGCTCGTGGACGTCGACGCGCCAGGGCACCCCGGCGAAGGACATCTCGGCGGCGACCAGCGCGCCCGCCGACTCCGCCGCGAGCAGCAGCGCGAGTCGGGTCGGCTCGGGTGATGCCGCCACCGCGGCCAGCTGCCGGGCGTCCTCCAGATCCGCGCGCAGGTGCTCGGCCACCTCGTCCACCCAGAACAGCGTCGGATCGGTGATGGTGCTCGGCCCGAGCCGGTCCCAGTGCTCCGACTCCTGACCGGCCAGCAGCTTGTTGTCGACGGCCGGCGCACGACTCAGCAGGTGGTGCCCGAGCCGAAGGTCGTGGCAGCGCTCGACGCGCACACCGGCGCTCAGGAGCGGCGGGTACCACCGCGCGGTGTCGTCCCAGACCCAGCGCGTCCCGGCGGACTCCCGCGCTTCGACGTACGCCGCAAGGTCGGTCATCGCCAGCTCGCGCGACCCGTCCGCCTCGACCGCGAGGACGCGCTCACCCGGAAGGCGGGAGAGCGCGACCCGGGTCATGGGCACATCGTCTCAGCGCCCGGTGTCAGCGCTTCACGTCGGCGACGGCCTTGGTGATGCCGTTGCTATAGGTCTCGGACTCGACGACGTCGAGCAGCTCCTTGTCCTTGTCGCTCCCGCTGAAGAGCCGCTTGCCCGCGCCGAGGAGGACCGGGAAGACCAGCAGGTGGTAGCGGTCGACGAGACCGGCGTCAGCCAGCGCCCAGCCGAGCTCGGCGCTCCCGTTGACGATGATCGGGCCACCCTCGGTCTGCTTGAGCGCCGCGACATCGTCGATCGAGCGCAGGATCGTGGCCGGCCAGCGCGGGTCCTGCGCGGTGAGGGTCGTCGAGACGACGTAGCGCGGCATCGAGTTGTAGGCCTTGAAGTCCTCGACCATCGTCGGCCACACCGGCGCGAAGGCCTCGTAGCTCGTGCGGCCGAGCAGCAGGGCGCCCGCCTCGTCCTGCTCGCGGCCCTTGATCTCGTAGGCCTCGGGCTGGAACTCGATGTCGCGGAACGTCCAACCGGTGTTGCGGTAGCCGGTCTCTCCGCCCGGAGCCTCCATGACTCCGTCGAGGGACATGAACGCGGTGACGATGAGGGTGCGCATCTTCTTCTCCTGGTGTGGGTCTCGGGGAACTTCTCACTCACTCCACGAACAACCCTCGACCGATACGACACCCGCCGCAAGATTTGTCGGGGAAGCTGGGAGTCCCCGATCCTCTGACATGATCTGGGCGTGGGTGCCCAGCAGCAGGTCCTCGAACCGGCCGAATCCCGGCGCAGCGCATCCCTCTGGGTCGCCGCGTCGTGGTTGGTGCACGCCTACACCGCGTCCGGGGTCGTGCTCGCCTTCCTCACCGTGATCGCGGTCATGGAGGGCGACACCGTGCGCGGTCTCTGGCTCTTCCTCGCGGCCATGGTCGTGGACGGCACCGACGGCTTCCTGGCCCGCTACGTGCAGGTCAAGCGGCACGTCCCGTGGTTCGACGGCGCCATGCTCGACAACATCGTCGACTACATCACCTATGCGTTCATGCCGATGGTGCTGCTCTGGAGCGCGGGCTACCTCGGCGACGGCACCTCGGCCACGGTGCTCGCCGCGGTGCCACTGGTCGCCTCGGCCTACCAGTTCTGCCGGGTCGACGCGAAGACCGAGGACCACCTCTTCCTCGGCTTCCCGAGCTACTGGAACATCGCCGCCTTCTACGTCGTGGTCCTCGACCTCGCGCCCGGCGTGGTCGTGGTGCTGCTGCTGGTCTGCGCGGTGCTCGTCTTCGTCCCGATCGGCTACGTCTACCCCTCGCGGACCACCACCCTGCAGATCCCGACGCTCGCGCTCACAATCCTGTGGCTCGTCAGCTACGCCGTCCTCCTCGCGCAGTACCCCGACCCCAGCCCCGTCTGGCTGGCGATCTCGCTCGCGTACGTCGTCTACTACGTCGTGCTCAGCCTCTACCTGACCGCGCGTCGGAGCCGGGCGACCGCCCAGGCCGCCTGAACCTCGGGTTTCGTGACCTCCTCGACCGCCGGCCCCATCGGGAAATAGTCCAGTGGCGAACGGTCGTGGATCAGCCGTTTCTGCAGCCACTCGCCACTGGACCACCGAGGAGGCGGTCGACGCCTAGTCCCGGCCGACCGTGAGGCGGACCTTGACCACGTCGCCGAGCTCCACACCCTCGGCCTTGCGGACGGCGTCCTTGAGCGGCAGGAAGTAGGTCTCCTCGCGCGGGAACATCGAGGTCGTGAAGGTCGTGTCACCGAGGAACGCGGTCACCGGGATCACGCCCCAGTAGGCGACATCCGCCTTCACCTCGTCGATCAGGTCGGCCTCGTCGGGCGGCAACGGCACGAAGTAGTAGGGCGCTGGCCCGAGCCACTCGACGATCTCCCCGGCGAACTCCAGCTCCATGCCGACCACGATAGGGCTCGCCAACCGGGCATCGGCGAGACTGACGACATGACCGAACTTCCCCGCAAGGGCATCGCCCGCGGCGCCCGGCTCGCTGCGCTGCCACTGGGCTACGCCGGACGCACGGCGATGGGGTTCGGCAAGCGCCTGGGCGGCGCCCCCGCGGAGATGGTCCTCAACGAGGTGCAGCAGCGCACCGCGGAGCAGCTCTTCAAGACGCTCGGCGAGCTCAAGGGCGGGGCGATGAAGTTCGGCCAGGCCCTGAGCGTGCTCGAGGCGGCCCTGCCCGACGAGCTGGTGGCGCCGTACCGAGCCAACCTGACCAAGCTGCAGGACGACGCGCCGCCGATGCCGACCCAGACGGTCCGCGACCAGCTGGAGCACGACCTGGGCCCGGACTGGAAGAGGCAGCTCGTCTGGCTCGACGGCGGACCGACGGCGGCCGCCAGCATCGGCCAGGTGCACAAGGGACGTTGGTCGGACGGCCGCGACGTCGCGGTGAAGGTGCAGTACCCCGGCGCCGGCGAGGCGCTGATGGGCGACCTGCGCCAGCTCGCGCGGCTGGCCAAGGGGATCGCCCCGGTCTTCCCCGGCATCGACATCAAGCCGCTCGTCGCCGAGCTGCAGGCGAGGGCGGCCGACGAGCTCGACTACTCCCTCGAGGCCGAGGCGCAGCGCGTGTTCGCCAACGCCTTCCGCGACGACCCCGACTTTGTCGTCCCGGACGTCGTGGCCAGCGGGGAGAAGGTGCTGGTCACCGAGTGGCTCGAGGCGCCGTACAGCCTCGCGCACGTCATCCGCGAGGGGACCCAGGAGGAGCGCGACCACTACGGCGAGCTGCTCGCGCGCTTCCTCTTCTCCGGGCCCGCGCGCACCGGCATGCTGCACGCCGACCCGCACCCCGGGAACTTCCGGCCGATCCCCGGCACCGGGCAACTCGGCGTGCTCGACTTCGGCGCCGTCGCCCGCCTTCCGGAGCGGCAGATGCCCCGGGCCATGGGCACGCTGATCCGGATCGCCCGCGACGCGGAGCCCGACCAGCTGGTCGCGGGGCTGCGCGACGAGGGCTTCATCAAGGACAACGTGAAGGTCGACCCGCAGCTCGTCCTCGACTACCTCTCCCCCTTCATCGAGCCGGCGCGGGTCGAGAACTTCCGCTTCAGCCGGCAGTGGATGCGCGCCCAGTTCGAGCGCATCAACAACCCGCGCGATCCCTCCTTCACGATCGCGACCAAGCTCAACCTGCCGACGAACTACCTGCTGATCCACCGCACCTGGCTCGGCGGGCTCGGCCTGCTCAGCCAGCTCGAGGCCGAGGCGCCGTTCCGCGCGATCCTCGAGGAGAACCTCCCGGGCTTCGCGACCGAGTAGCCCGTGGCACCATGACCGCCATGGACTCCGCCGCCGCCCTCGCCCGCTGGCACGCTGTCGTGGAGAGCCGTGACGCCGCCGGCCTGCCCGCCCTGATCGCCGAGGACGCGGTCTTCCGCAGCCCGGCGGTGCACACGCCGCAGGAGGGCCGCGACACCGTGGTCGGCTACCTCACGGCGGCGTTCACCGTGCTCGGGCCTCGGCTGACCTACGAGCGCGAGTGGCTCGCCTCCGACTCGGCGGTGCTGCAGTTCCGCACCACCGTGGGCGACATGGAGGTCAGCGGCGTCGACATCATCACGTGGGACGCCGACGGCCAGATCGTCGACTTCACCGTCATGGTCCGACCGGTCAAGGCGCTCAACGCGGTCATCGAGCACATGGGCGCGGAGCTGATGCGGATGCTCGCGGGCTAACGACCCTTGTTGCGCGGGTGGAACTTGGCCATCCGCTCGTTGCCGCGCTTGTAGTTGCCGGTCAGCCGAGCCATCAGCTCCTGCGGATCGTCGTCCTCCACATCGGCCAGGAACTCCGCCGCCCGGCCACCTCGCAACGTCGTCGCCGGCTTGCCGTGGTGGGTGATCCGGATCGAGCTGTCGGGTAGCTGCGACCACTCGAATCCCTCAGCCTGCCCAGCCATCAGCCGACCCAGAATCCGCGGTCGCCCATCCCCCACCCTCCGAAGTGTTCCCTGTACGTCGACGCGGACCGGTCGCCGAGATACGACCCGACGACAGCCGCACCGAGGTCGTCGAGCTCGGGCGAGACCATCCGGCCGTCGACGCGGCGGGCCATCGACTCGATGAAGCGCGCCAGCCCGGGGTCCTCGCCGAGGCGGAAGAAGGTGGTCTGCGCGCCGATGCGGCGGGAGTTGTCCAGCTCGCGCACTGTGTTGGCGATCGTGAGCGGGTGCGGCGGGTAGGAGAACCACACGTCGCCGTCGGGCTCGAGGTGGCTGGTCGGCTCGCCGTCGGTGACGATCAGCAGCACCGGCTGGGCGTTGGGGTGCTTGCGGAAGTGCCGGTTGGCGAGCAGCAGCCCGTGGTGCAGGTTGGTGCCCTTGTCCCAGCGGGCATCGAGGGCGGTCAGCTCCTCGATCTCCATCACCTGCGCGTGCCGGCCGAACCCGATCAGCTGCAGGTGGTCGCCGCGGAAGCGGGACTGGATCAGCTGGTGGAGTGCGAGTGCGGTGCGCTTCATCGGGACCCAGCGGCCGTCCATGGCCATCGAGAACGACGTGTCGACGAGGAGCGCCACCGCAGCCTGCGTGCGTTCCTCGGTCTCCTGGACCTCGATGTCGTCGACGCGAATGCGCACTCCGGGGTTTCGCGACGATCGCTGCGCGACCTCCTCAACCGCCGAGGACGCTCCCGCGGTCCTCAGCACGGCGTTGGTGATCGTCCGCGTCACGTCCCAGGGCTCGGTGTCGCCGAACTCCCAGGCCCGCGTCGCGCCGGAGAGCTCGCCGGCCGAGCCGGCCTTGCGCGACTCGCGCTGGCCCTGTCGTCCGGACATCCGGGTGGCGACGTCGCGCAGCAGCGCCTTTCCGAGCTGGCGCATCGCCTTGGGTGAGAGCCGCAGCTCGCCGTCGGAACCGCGCTTGAGGTAGCCGCTGTCGCGCAGCGCCTTCTCGAGCTCCGACAAGGTCCGCGCGTCGACGGCGGCCTGGTCGCCGAGCTGGCGCGCCAGGGCGTCGAGGTCGACCCACGACATGTCACTGTCCAGCCGGCCGTTGACATGCGACTGGGAGAGCTGGTCACCCAACGCGTCGAGCTCGGCGAGGTCCTGGAAGACGCCGGTGCCGTCGCCGAGGCCCAACCCCTGCTCGCCGCCGAACTCCTCGGAGCTGCCCCAGTCGAGATCGGGGCGCAGGGACTGGAGGTTCGCGTCCATGCGTGCGAGCTGCTGCATCAGTTCCGGAGACCCGAACGCCTGCTGCGAGAGCTGCATCAGCTCGGCGCGCTGCTCGGCCGTCATCGAGTTGAGCATCCGCTGGGCCGCAGCCGAGCGCTCGGCGAGGGTGTCCATCAGCTCGTCGATGTTCTGCGGGTTCTCGGGGAAGAAGTCGCCGTGCTTGTCCATGAACTCGGCGAAGTCCTCGTCGGTGTCCTCGCCGCGCTCGTGCTTCTCCATCAGGTCGTTGAGGGCGCGGAGCATCTCGTTGATGGCGGCGCGGTCCTCCTCGGTCGCGCCCTCCATCGCCTCCTTCATGCCGGCGAAGCGCTGGTCGAGCAGCTCGCGGCCGAGCAGGTCCTTGATCTCCTCGTAGGCCTGCCGCGCTTCCGTCGACTTCCAGTCGTACGACGACAGGTCGGCCACCGCTGCGGCCGTCGAGTCCGGCAGGCTGTCGAGCTGGAGCTCGCGGAACGCCCGGTCGCTGTCCTCCATGACCACGTCGCGCGCGAGCTGCCCGCGCTCGGCGAGCACCGCCTTGTCGAGCAGCTCGCGCACCTGCTGCATGGTGCCGTCGAGGTTGTGCCGCTTGAGCAGGTCGCGCCGCTTCTCGGCGATGCGTCGCGCGAGGTCGTCCAGCCCCTGCTGGTCCTTGCCGCCGCGGCGCAGGAACTCGCGCATCGCGCGCTCGGGCGAATAGCCGGCCATCACCTCCTGACCGATGGCGTCCAGCGC
>JBDSPC010000259.1:0-3061 GCA_039914485.1 Nocardioides sp. | reverse complement strand
GCGCTGGTCGCCATCGCGGGTGCCTCGGACCTCGACGAGCTGAAGCAGGTACGACTCGACCACGCCGGCGACCGGTCGCCGATCGCGCTCGCCACCCGCGAGATCGGCGCCCTGCCGCCCCAGGCCCGCAAGGAGGCCGGTGCCCGCGTCGGCCAGGCCCGAGGCGCGATCAACCAGGCGTTCGGCCAGCGCAGCGCCGTACTCGAGGAAGAGCACGAGCAGCGGATGCTGGTCGAGGAGAGCGTCGACGTCACGCTCCCGACCGATCGTCGTCAGCGCGGCGCGCGACACCCGATCACCACCTTCTCCGAGCGGCTCGCCGACATCTTCTTGGCCATGGGCTGGGATGTCGCCGAAGGTCCGTGGGTCGAGGCCGAGTGGCTCAACTTCGACGCCCTCAACATGGGCGCCGACCACCCCGCTCGCACCATGCAGGACACCTTCTGGCTGGAGCCGGCCGAGGCTGCGCTGGTGCTGCGCACCCACACGTCGCCGGTCCAGGCGCGGACGATGCTGAGCCAGCAGCCGCCGATCTACGTCGTCTGCCCCGGCCGGGTCTACCGCACCGACGAGGTGGACGCGACGCACTCGCCGGTCTTCCACCAGATCGAGGGCCTCGTCGTCGACAAGGGCATCACCATGGCCCACCTCAAGGGCACCCTCGACCACATGACGACCGCGCTCTTCGGCGAGGGCATCACGACCCGCTTCCGCCCGTCCTACTTCCCCTTCACCGAGCCGTCCGCCGAGATGGACATGGTCTGCTTCGTGTGTCGCGGCCTAGGGAAAACAGGGTCCGACACATGTAGGACCTGTCGCGGGGAGGGCTGGATCGAGCTCGGTGGTTGCGGCGTGGTCAACCCGCGCGTGCTCACCGCCTGCGGCATCGACCCGGAGGTCTACTCCGGTGTCGCGTTCGGCTTCGGCATCGATCGGATGCTGATGTTCCGTCACAACGTGACAGACCTGCGCGACGTCTTCGAAGGTGACGTCCGCTTCACCACTGCGTTCGGGACGGAAATTTAGATGTTGGCGCCACTGTCCTGGATCCGTGAGTACGTCGACCTGCCGGCCGACGTCACGCTGAGCGTGCTCACCGACAAACTGACGATGCTCGGGCTCAAGCTCGAGGCCGTCACCAACCCGGCCGATGCGATCACCGGCCCGCTCGTGCTGGGCCGTGTGCTCACCATCGAGAAGGAGCCGCAGAAGAACGGCAAGCTCATCAACTGGTGCACCGTCGACGTCGGCGACGCCAACGGCACCGGTGAGCCGCAGGGCATCATCTGCGGCGCACACAACTTCGTCGAGGGCGACCTCGTCGTGGTGTGCCTGCCCGGAGCCGTGCTGCCCGGTGACTTCGTGATCAGCGAGCGCAAGACCTACGGCCACCTGTCCGCCGGCATGATCTGCTCCGCCGCCGAGCTGGGCCTCGGCACCGACCACGACGGCATCATCGTGCTGGCCGCCGACGCGGGTGCGCCCGGCGACAACGCGTTCGACGTGCTCGGCATGGACGACCCGGTCATCGAGTTCGAGATCAACCCCGACCGGGCCTACGCGCTGTCCCTGCGCGGGATCGCGCGCGAAGCGGCGCTCGGCTTCGGCTTGCCGTTCACCGACCCGGCCGCCCGCGCGACGCCAGCCGCGGACGGTGCGGGCCACCCGGTCGTCGTCGAGGACGCGGAGGCGTGCCCGGTCTTCGTGGCGCGCACGGTCAGCGGCTTCGACCCGACCGCGCAGACACCCTCGTGGATGGCGACCCGCCTTGACCAGGCCGGAATGCGCCCGATCAGCCTCGGTGTGGACATCTCCAACTACGTCATGCTCGAGCTCGGCCAGCCCAACCACTGCTACGACAAGGCGAAGCTGGCCGGCCCGATCACCGTGCGGCGGGCGGCAGCGGGGGAGACGATCACCACCCTCGACACCACCGTGCGGAAGCTGACCAGCGTCGACCTGCTGATCGCCGACGACAACGGCGCGATCGGCATCGCCGGTGTCATGGGCGGTGAGAACACCGAGCTGTCCGATTCCACGACCGAGATCGTCGTCGAGGCCGCGCACTTCGACGCGGTCACGATCTTCCGGGCCGGCAAGCGGCACAAGCTGCACTCCGAGGCGTCCAAGCGCTTCGAGCGCGGTGTCGATCCGCTGCTGCCGCAAGCCGCGACCGACCGGGTGGTCGAGCTGCTCGTCGAGCTCGGTGGCGCGACCGCCGACCCCGGCGTCACCGTCGTCGGCACGCCGCCGGCACCGGTCTCGATCACGATTCCCGTCGACCTGCCCGCGCGGATCAGCGGCATCGACATCGCGGCCGAGACGACGGTTGCTCACCTCGAGGCCGTGGGCTGTTCCGTGTCGGTCGACGGGTCGAGCCTCACCGCCGTCGTGCCCTCGTGGCGTCCCGACATGACCGACCCCTACGACCTCGTCGAAGAGGTCGTCCGCATCGTCGGCTACGACCAGGTGCCGTCGGTGCTGCCGCCGGCCCCGCCCGGGCGGGGCCGCACCGAGGCCCAGCGTCTGCGTCGCCGGGTCGGGCTCACGCTCGCCGGTGCCGGGCTGGTCGAGACGATCAGCTACCCGTTCGTCGGCGAGGCCGACTGGGAGCGGCTCGACCTGCCGGCGGCCGACGATCGCCGTACCGCACTGCGTGTGGTCAACCCGTTGAACAACGAGGAGCCGCTGCTTGCGACGACGTTGCTGCCCGGCCTGCTGAAGGCCCTGGCCCGCAACGTCGGCCGCGGCAACGGCGATGTCGCCCTCTTCGAGACCAGTCTGGTGTTCGCGCCGACCGGCGACGAGCGGGCGCCGATCCTCGGGGTCGACCGTCGACCCACTGACGAGGAGTGGGCCAGCATCGAGAAGGCCGTGCCCAGCCAGCCGATGCACCTCGCGATCGCGCTGACCGGCCACGCCGAGGACGCCGGCTGGTGGGGTGTAGGGCGCATCGCGTCCTGGTCCGACGCCATCGGCGTCATCCGCAGGGTCGCGACCGAGCTCGGTGTCGACCTCGAGGTCGCCTCCACGACTCGGGAGCCTTGGCACCCGGGCCGTT
>JBDSPC010000223.1:0-6185 GCA_039914485.1 Nocardioides sp. | reverse complement strand
CGTCCGGTTGGCCCGGCGACGCGCCCGGGCGCGGGTGCTGATCTGTGACGACGTGCTGACGACCGGCGCGACGGCCGCCGAGGCGGGCCGGGCCCTGCGCGCAGTGGGTCTCGAGCCGGTCGCCCTCGCGACGATCGCGGCGACTCGACGCCGCATTCCGGACCAAACAGAAGGATTCCTTTTGTCCCGGGCCCGGAGGGGCTAGCGTCGCTTCATGGAGTCCGTCCGGGTCCGTGGTTGCGTCATCCGGACCGGTGCGCGTGCGCACCATTCCGGGCGGCAAGCCGATGCCAGTCGCAGGCGAAACGGTCCACGTAAGGCTGGAGACAGCCGATCACGGTGCGGCTTAGAAGTAAGACCTGCCTCGGCACCGCCGTCAGATACGGCGACCGTCGGGAGAGGGCCAGTAGTGGCATTCAAGCTGCGAACGCTCCCGCAGGCGATTGTGGGGTCGAAGACCAGGTCGGCCGGGCGGGCTCCATCTCACCCTGCCAAACAGAGTGCAGTCGTGAGCACGCAGTAAGTAGCCCTGCTACAAGGAGGTTCACATGGATGTTGTGGTCACCGGCCGGCACTTCGAAGTGTCAGACAGGTTCCGTGAACATGTATCTGAAAAGCTCACCCGACTGGAGAAGCACGATCACCGGATCATCCGCGTCCAGGTCGAGGTCGAGGAGGAGAAGAACCCCCGACAACACGACCGATCGATCAAGATCGAGCTGACGGCGTTCTCCAAGGGCCCCGTGATCCGGGCAGAGGCTGCCGCCGAGGACAAGATGGGAGCGCTGGACCTCGCGCTCGACAAGATGGCCGCCCAGATGCGACGCGCCGCGGACCGCCGGCGCGTGCACCGTGGTCGCCACACCCCGCTCTCCGTCGGACAGGCGATGGCCGGCAGTGCCGATGCCATCCTGGTCACCGAGGACGACGCCGACGAAACCGTCACCGAACGCCAGGTGGGACCGATCACGGTCACCGGCGACGGCCCGCTCGTGGTGCGCGAGAAGTCGCACGCGGCCGAGCCGATGACCCTCGACACGGCCCTCTACGAGATGGAGCTCGTGGGCCACGACTTCTTCCTCTTCGTCGACAAGGAGAGCGAGAAGCCGTCGGTCGTCTATCGCCGTCGTGGCTACGACTACGGCGTGATCTCGCTCGACCTGGACTGACGCCACGCGGCCCTACCGAGGGTCCGAGCACGACCGGTCACGCCCGTGTCTGTCATGATGCGGGCGTGACCGAGGCAACAGAAACGCCAGGGACAGAGCCCATCCGCGTACTCGTGGTCGACGACCAGGAACTCTTTCGTCGCGGCCTGACGATGCTGCTGGCGCAGGACGCCGACATCGAGGTCGTCGGCGAGGCCGCCGACGGCATCACCGGCACCGACCTGGCCGAGTCGCTCGCGCCGGACGTCGTGCTGCTCGACGTCCGCATGCCGCGCCGCTCCGGCGTCGATGCGTGCCGGGCGATCAAGGAGGCCGTCCCGTCGGCCAAGATCATCATGCTCACCGTCTCCGACGAGGAGGGTGACCTCTACGAGACCGTCAAGAACGGCGCGTCGGGCTATCTCCTCAAGGACTCCTCCATCGAGGAGGTCGCGCAGGCAATCCGCGTGGTCAACGAGGGGCAGTCGCTGATCAGCCCGTCGATGGCGATCAAGCTGATCGACGAGTTCAAGCAGATGTCCAAGCCGGACAAGCAGCAGAACACCGCGCTCAAGCTCACCGAGCGTGAGCTCGAGGTGCTGCGGCTGGTTGCTCGCGGCCTGAACAACCGCGAGGTCGCCAAGGAGCTCTTCATCTCCGAGAACACGGTGAAGAACCACGTGCGCAACATCCTCGAGAAGCTGCAGCTGCACTCGCGCATGGAAGCCGTCATGTATGCCATGAAGGAAAAGCTGCTCGACCTGCCCTGATGGACTCGCTCTCCAACCTCCAGGCCCGGCGCATCGCGCTGGCCGCCCAGGGCTTCACGGACCGTGCGCACTCCGAGCCGTCGATGAAGACGCTCGAACGCACGCTGGCGCGCACCGGGGTCCTGCAGGTCGACTCGGTCAACGTGTTGCAGCGCGCGCACTTCATGCCGCTCTACTCCCGCATGGGCGCTTACGACGTCGACCTCCTGCGCCGGGCGTCCCAGCGCAAGCCGCGCCGGATGGTGGAGTACTGGGCGCACGTGCAGGCCTTCATGCCGGTCGACCTGTGGCCCGTCATGCAGCACCGGATGGACCGCTACCGCGGCGAGCGCGGCAAGTGGGGCTTCACCGCGGACCCCTTGCTGGAGCCACGGATCCTGGCCGCCGTGCGTGATCACGGGCCGGTGACGGCGCGCGACCTCGACGAGGAGTTCAGCGGGCCGCGGGTCAAGGAGCACTGGGGCTGGAACTGGTCCGACGCGCGGCGGGTCCTCGACTTCCTCTTCCTCAGCGGCAGCGTGGCCATCGCCGGTCGCACCAACCAGTTCGAGGTCCTGTACGACGTCCCCGAGCGGGTGCTGCCCGCCGCGGTGCTCGCGCTTCCCACGCCCACCAAGGCAGAGGCCGACGTCGAGCTGGTGCGCCGGGCCGCGCGCTCGCACGGCCTGGGCTCGGTCAAGTGCTTCGCCGACTACTACCGGATGCCGGTCGCGGACACCAAGGCCGCGGTCGACACGCTCGTCGAGGCCGGCGAGCTCAGCGCCGTACAGGTGCAGGGATGGCGCAGGCCCGCCTTCCTGCACACGGATGCCAAGCTGCCGCGACGGGTGGGTGCCCGAGCCCTGCTGAGCCCCTTCGATCCCGTCGTCTGGGAGCGTGACCGCGCCGAGGCGCTGTTCGACTTCTTCTACCGCATCGAGATCTACGTGCCGGCCGAGAAGCGGATCCACGGCTATTACGTGCTGCCGTTCCTGCTGGGCGACGCGATCGTCGCGCGCGTCGACCTGAAGGCCGACCGGGCCACCGGCCGGCTCCTCGTGAAGGGGGCGTACGCCGAGGAGCGAGCGCCCGCCGAGACGGCTGAGGAGCTTGCCGCCGAGCTGATCAGGCTGGCCGGTTGGTTGGGGCTGACCCAGATCGTGGTGGAACCGCGTGGGGAACTGGCGTCCGCACTCGCCGCCGCTGCGGCGGCCGCTGGGTGGCGTGGGTAGCATGATCGACGGCCATCCGGCCGCCCCATTCTCTTTATACGGAGTCGCATCACCGTGCCTGCCATCATCGACAAGCTCCTCCGCATCGGCGAAGGCAAGATCCTGCGTCAGCTGGAGACGATCGCCAAGGCGGTCAACGCCATCGAGGACGATTTCGTCAAGATGACCGACGCCGAGCTCCAGGCCATGACCGGGGAGTTCAAGGAGCGCCTGGAGAAGGGCGAGACGCTCGACGACCTGATGCCCGAGGCGTTCGCGGTGGTCCGCGAGGCCTCCCAGCGCGTCACCGGCATGCGCCCGTTCGACGTGCAGATCATGGGTGGCGCGGCGCTGCACCTCGGCAACATCGCCGAGATGAAGACCGGTGAGGGCAAGACCCTGGTCGCGGTGCTGCCGTCGTACCTCAACGCGCTGTCCGGCAAGGGCGTCCACGTCGTCACGGTCAACGACTACCTGGCGAAGTACCACGCGGAGTGGATGGGTCGCATCCACCACTTCCTCGGCCTCACTGTCGGCGTGATCCTGCCGAGCATGCGTCCCGACGAGCGTCGCGTGGCCTACGCCGCCGACATCACCTACGGCACCAACAACGAGCTCGGGTTCGACTACCTCCGCGACAACATGGCCGACGACCTCGCCGACTGTGTCCAACGCGGCCACAACTTCGCCGTCGTCGACGAGGTCGACTCGATCCTGATCGACGAGGCCCGCACGCCGCTCATCATCAGCGGTCCGACGCAGGACGAGGTGAAGTGGTACGGCGAGTTCGCGACCATCGCCACGTCGATGCGCAAGGACGTCGACTACGAGGTCGACGAGAAGAAGCGCACCATCTCGGTGCTCGAGCCCGGCATCACCAAGGTCGAGGACCACCTCGGGATCGAGAACCTCTACGAGTCGGCGAACACGCCGCTGATCTCGTTCCTGAACAACTCCATCAAGGCCAAGGAGCTGTTCCGCAACGACAAGGAATACGTCGTCATGGACGGCGAGGTGCTCATCGTCGACGAGCACACCGGCCGCATGCTGGCCGGGCGTCGCTACAACGACGGCCTGCACCAGGCCATCGAGGCCAAGGAGGGCGTGACCGTCCGCGAGGAGTACCAGACCCTCGCCACCGTCACCCTGCAGAACTACTTCCGCCTCTACGAGAAGCTCTCCGGCATGACCGGTACGGCGATGACCGAGGCCAGCGAGTTCGACAAGATCTACAAGCTCGGTGTCGTGCCGATCCCGACCAACAAGCCGATGACGCGCCTCGACGCGGGTGACCTCGTCTACCGCACCGAAGAGGCGAAGTACGACGCCGTCGTCGAGGACATCGTCGAGCGCAACGCGGTGGGCCAGCCGATCCTGGTCGGCACCGTCTCGGTCGAGAAGTCCGAGCTGCTCTCCGGCCTGCTCAAGAAGAAGGGCGTGCCGCACACCGTCCTCAACGCCAAGGTCCACGCCGACGAGGCGAAGATCGTCGCGATGGCCGGACACAGGGGCGCTGTCACCGTCGCCACCAACATGGCCGGTCGAGGCACCGACATCATGCTCGGTGGCTCGGTGGAGTTCCTGGCCGACCAGGAGCTGCGCAAGCAGGGGCTGGAGCCGACCGGCGAGACGGCCGAGGAATACGAGGCCAAGTGGGCCGAGACCCTCGAGGCGGTCAAGTCCACGGTCGCCAACGAGCACGACGAGGTCAAGGCCCTCGGCGGCCTCTACGTCGTCGGCACCGAGCGCCACGAGTCGCGCCGCATCGACAACCAGCTGCGTGGTCGTTCCGGTCGCCAGGGTGACCCGGGCGAGTCCCGGTTCTACCTCTCGCTGCAGGACGAGCTGATGCGCCTGTTCAAGTCCGACTGGGTCGACCGCATCCTGCAGGTCCTCAAGGTGCCGGACGACGTGCCGATCGAGAACAAGCGCGTCACCGGCGCGATCGCCAGCGCCCAGGGCCAGGTCGAGTCGCAGAACTTCGAGTCCCGCAAGAACGTCCTCAAGTACGACGACGTGATGAACCGCCAGCGCGAGGTCATCTACGGCGAGCGCCGCGGTGTGCTCGAGGGCGCGGACCTGGAGTCGCAGATCCGGACCTTCGCCGACGACGTCATCGTCGGCTTCGTCACCGGCTTCACCGAGGGCTACGCCGAGGACTGGGACCTGGACGGCCTGTTCACCGCCCTGCACCAGACCTACCCGAGCGAGATCACCGCCGAGTCTGTCGTCAAGGCCGCGGGCGGTCGCGCCGGTCTCAGCCGCGAGACGCTGATCGAGGACCTGAAGAAGGACATCCAGACGGCGTACGACCGTCGCGAGGCGGAGATGGGCGAGGAGGTGATGCGTGAGCTCGAGCGGCGCGTCATCCTGTCCGTGCTCGACCGCAAGTGGCGCGAGCACCTCTACGAGATGGACTACCTCCGCGAGGGCATCGGCCTGCGCGCCTACTCCCAGCGTGACCCGCTCGTGGAGTACCAGCGCGAGGGCTTCGAGATGTTCGCCGCGATGATGGACGGCATCAAGGAGGAGTCGGTCGGCTTCCTGTTCAACCTCCAGGTCGAGGTCGAGGACGAGGCCACGGTCGACACCTTCACCGATGCCGACCTGAAGGGCAGCGCGCCCGCGCTCGACCCGACGACGCCGCAGATCGACTTCGCGCAGGCCCAGGCCCACGCGCACGACCACGATCACGACCACGACCACCAGCACGCGGCCCCGCAGATCCGGGCCAAGGGCCTGGAGCGCAGGGCGAAGCCGACCAACCTCAACTACTCCGCCCCGAGCGAGGACGGCGAGGTCGAGGTGAAGGCCGCGCCGGTCGAGGACGACCCGTTCGCGGGCACCGGTCGCAACGAGAAGTGCCCCTGTGGCTCGGGCAAGAAGTACAAGCAGTGCCACGGAGCACCGGGCGGAGCCTCGGGCTACACCACCCGCGCCGGCGGCTAGGTGTACCCGGCAGGGACGTTGGTGACACGGGTCTTGTGAAAGGTGAGGACCTCCGGGCTTAGTGGAGATGTCTAAGTCATCCGCTGGCCCAGGAGGTCCTCGTGCCCCACGCTAACGCTCGTCTGAAT
>JBDSPC010000165.1:0-3676 GCA_039914485.1 Nocardioides sp. | reverse complement strand
CCTAGATATCGAGGAATCGAACGTCCTTGGCGTTGCGCTGGATGAAGGACCGACGCTGCTCCACGTCCTCGCCCATCAGGATCGAGAAGATCTCGTCTGCCTGGGCGGCGTCCTCGAGGGTGACCTGCAGCAGGATCCGGCCGGCCGGGTCCATCGTGGTCTCCCACAGCTCGTCGGCGTTCATCTCGCCCAGACCCTTGTAACGCTGGACCGGGTTCTCCTTGGGCAGCTTCTTGCCCTGCTCGAGGCCGTCTCGCATCAACGCGTCGCGCTCGGAGTCGGAGTAGACGAACTCGTGCTCGGCCGGCTTGTTCCAGCGCAGGCGGTAGAGCGGGGGCTGGGCCATGTAGACGTAGCCGTGCTCGATCAGCGGCTTCATGAAGCGGAAGAGCAGGGTGAGCAGCAGCGTGTTGATGTGGTGGCCGTCGACGTCGGCATCGGCCATCAGCACGATCTTGTGGTAGCGCAGCTTGTCGGAGTTGAACTCCTCGTGGATGCCGGTGCCGAGCGCGGAGATGATCGACTGGACCTCGGTGTTGGCCAGCACCTTGTCGATGCGGGCCTTCTCGACGTTGAGGATCTTTCCGCGGATCGGGAGGATCGCCTGGACGCGCGGGTCGCGGCCCTGACGAGCGGAACCGCCGGCCGAGTCACCCTCGACGATGAAGACCTCACACTCGGCCGGGTTGGTCGACTGGCAGTCGCTCAGCTTGCCGGGGAGGCCGCCGCCGCCGAGCAGGCCCTTGCGGCCACGGGCCAGCTCGCGCGCCTTGCGGGCCGCGATGCGTGCGGTTGCAGCGGCCTGGGACTTGCGGACGATGTCCTTGCCCTCGGCGGGGTTCTGCTCGAACCAGGCACCGAGCTGGTCGTTGACGATGCGCTGGGTGAAGCCCTTGGCCTCGGTGTTGCCGAGCTTGGTCTTGGTCTGGCCCTCGAACTGCGGCTCTTCCATCTTGATCGAGATGATGGCGGTGAGGCCTTCTCGGATGTCGTCGCCGGAGACGCGGTCCTCCTTCTTCTTGATCTGGCCCCACTCCTCGCCCCAGTGGTTGACCAAGGAGGTGAGCGCCGAGCGGAAGCCCTCTTCGTGGGTGCCGCCCTCGTGGGTGTTGATCGCGTTGGCGAAGGTGTGGACCGACTCGGTGTAGGAGGTGTTCCACTGCATCGCGACCTCGAGGCTCATGTGCGCCCCGGTCGAGGCCGGGCTCTCGGCCTCGAAGGAGATGATCGTCGGGTTGGCCTTGTCCTTGCGGCGGTTGAGGTGCTCGACGTAGTCGACGAGGCCCCGGTCGTACTTGAAGACCCGCTCGAGGCCGGCGTCGGTCTTCTTGATCGCATCGGAGGTCGCCTGGTCGACCGAGGCGTCGATCGTGCCGTCCTCCACCGCGTCGGCGATGTCGTCGGCGTGCGGGCGCTCGTCGCGTACGACGATCTCGAGGCCCTTGTTGAGGAAGGCCATCTCGCGGAAGCGGTGGGTGATTGTCTCGAGGTTGTAGGTCGTGGTCTCGAAGGTGTCCTCCGAGGCCCACCACGTGACCGTGGTGCCGGTGCGCTCGCCGGGCTCCATCGGGCGGACCTGCTCCAGCTCGGCCTGGGGAACACCGTGCACGAAGCTCTGGCGCCACAGGTGGCCACGGTTGCGTACGTCGACGACGAGCAGCCGCGACAGCGCGTTGACCACCGAGACACCCACGCCGTGCAGACCACCGGAGACCTTGTAGCCGCCGCCGCCGAACTTGCCGCCGGCGTGCAGCAGCGTCAGCGCCATCGTCACGGCCGGCATGTCGGCGCCGGGGGCGGTGTCGGTCGGGATGCCGCGACCGTTGTCCTCGACCTTGACGCTGCCGTCGTCCTGGAGCGTGACGACGATCCGGTCGCAGTAGCCGGCCATCGCCTCGTCGACCGCGTTGTCGACGATCTCCCAGATCAGGTGGTGCAGACCGCGCTCGCCGGTGGAGCCGATGTACATCCCGGGCCGCTTGCGCACGGCCTCGAGACCCTCGAGGACCTGGATGGCGGAGGCGTCGTACTCGACACCATTGGGCTGCTCGGGGACCTGGGCGTCGCTCACGCAAACCTCTTCTGCTGGCTCCCCCGAGGGGGTGCGATGACATAGGCGAAGGTCGTGACTGATGCAGTCCACGACCTTTCCGTCAGTCTAGCCGCCAGGGGCCCAGAATCCACGCAGCACCCCCGGGAATGGGGGGATCTGTGGATGAAAGTGGCCCCTCCGCGTCCCGGAGAGGCCGACCGGAGCGCCGAACAGGGGGGCGGTGGAGTCCCCATACGTCCGTCGGGCCCGCAGATCGGCAGATCGCTCTACCCGTAGGTATCTCTGGGGCCGCGGCCGTCGCGGGAGGTGAAGCGGCCCTTCTTCCAGTTCGGCAGGTGCGGTCCCTGGATGTCGATCACGGTCACGATGCCGTCGCCGAGCTCGACGTTGAGGCGTTTGACGATGGTCGGGGTGAGCAGCTTGAGCTGGGTCGCCCAGGCGGTCGAGTCGGCGCGCACGATCAGTCGCGTCTCGGCCAGGGACTCGGGCGTGCAGTGCGAGGCGACCTCGTCGCCCACCAGCTCGGCCCAGCGTCCGAACACCGCCTGGACGCGCAGGTCCAGCTCCCAGCCGTGCTGGCTGATCATGCGTTTCATCGCCGAGTCGAGGAGCTGCGGGTCGCGGTCGTCGGGGTGCGCTCCCGACGATTTCGGCACCGTACGGCGACGGAAGTCGCCCCCCGTCCTGCGCTTGGGCGCCTTGCCAGGCCCGGATCCGGCCGCCTTCCGCGCCGAGCGTGCGTAGTCGAGGCCGTCGTCTCGATGGCCCGCTTCGGGAGCGTCGTCCGGTGTCTCGTCAGGCATCACGGCGTACCTCACCGTCGGCGACCACGAACCGGATCCCCTGCAGGGACTGGGGAACATCGGCGGCGACGGCCGCGGTGACCAGCACCTGCTCCGCCCCCGCGACCAGCTCGGCGAGCTGCGCGCGGCGCTCGGAGTCGAGCTCGGCGAAGACGTCGTCCAGCACCAGGATCGGGTCGTCGCCGTCGGCGCGGAGCAGGTCGTACGACGCCAGGCGCATCGCCAAAGCGAAGGACCACGACTCCCCGTGTGAGGCATAGCCCTTGACCGGCAGCCGGAGGTCGCCGTTGCCCAGGGTCAGCGCCAGCTCGTCGCGGTGCGGCCCGACCAGGGAGATGCCGCGGTCGAGCTCGTCCTTGCGGCGGCGCTCGAGCTCGGCGAGGAGGGCGGCCTCGAGCTCGCTCGAGTGGTCGGGCAGGTCGAAGGACGGCTTGTAGTCGATCTCAGCGTCGTCGCGACTGGCCCCGCGGGCCACGGCCTCGTAGGCCTTGCCGAGGTAGGGCCGCAGCTCGTCGACGAGTCGCAGGCGGGCAGCGAGCAGCTCGGAACCGATGCTGGCGAGCTGCAGGTCCCAGACCGCCAATGTCGACAAGGCGGTTTCACGTGAATCACCGCGGGCGAGTCCGGCCGTCTTCAGCAGGCTGTTGCGCTGCTTGAGGATCCGGTCGTAGTCGGAGCGCACCCCGGCCAACCGCGGCGCGCGGAGCACGAGCAGGTCGTCGAGCATCTTGCGCCGGTCGGACGGGTCGCCCTTGACCAGGGTCAGGTCGTCGGGAGCGAAAACGACCGTCCGGACCAGGCCGATGATCTCGCGCGGCCG
>JBDSPC010000119.1:0-7550 GCA_039914485.1 Nocardioides sp. | reverse complement strand
CCTTCACCCGCCTGGTGCACGTCTTCAGTGCCCCCGTGGGATACCTGACGCGCCCCTACATCGTCTACCGCAAGCGCGACGACACCCAGCTCGGCAGCCACCGGCCGCGACGTGGCTGGGACCGGGTCGGCTGAGATGTGCGAGCACTGCGGGTGCCGGGGCGTCACCCCGATCACCGAGCTGATGGACGAGCACAGCGCCCTCATGGGCCAGGCCCACTTCGTCCGGCAGGACCTGGGTGCCGGGAACCATGCGGCGGCGATGTCCCGTCTGGGCGAGCTCGTCGCGCACCTCGACCGGCACGTGCAGCGCGAGGAGCACGGCATCTTCCGGGCGCTGCGCGCGCAGGGCGAGTTCATCGACGAGATCGACGACCTGGAGGACGAGCACCGTGACCTCGCGGCCGCCGTCGCCGTACTCGACCCCGACTCCCCGGACTTCGCAGCCGGCGTCGCGCGCCTGCTCGACGACCTCGACGCCCACGTCGAGCGCGAGGACCTCGGGATCTTCCCGGTCTCCGTCGTCACCCTGGGCGCACAGGGATGGGCCATGGTCGACGAGGCCCACACCTCGTCGCCGAGCTTCCTGCTCGACCAACCGATGCACTGAGGAGAAGACCATGCAGAAGGAATCACTCACGGCGCTGGTCCGCCACCACCTGGCGGCCGCCTCGTCGGCATCCAGTGGTCGCAGCGCCCACACGATCTACGGAGGTCACGAGCACGCCCTTCGCCAGACCCTGATCGCGCTGCGAGCCGGCTCGAAGCTGGAGGAGCACGAGAACCCCGGCGAGGCAACGCTCCAGGTGCTCCACGGGCGCGTCACCCTTGTCGCCGGCGAGAACACGTGGAACGGTTCGCCCGGTGACCTGCTGACCATCCCCGACTCCCGGCACTCGCTCGACGCCGTCGAGGACTCGGCCGTCCTGCTCACGGTGGCTGTGCGGAGCTGACCGTCACGAGGAAGCGAGCCGTGACCTTCATCGGGGAGGGATGGGACCTTCGACCCCTCCGCCTCCCGGTCGCGGCATGGTCGTGTGGACTCAGAGGCTCCCTCCTCCGGAGGAGAAGCCGTGACCCCCGTACCCACACGTCTCGGAGATCCCATGCTGTCCACCAAGTCCGCCGCTGTCGTCAAGGCCACGCTGCCCGTGATCGGAGCCGCGATCGGCGACATCACGCCGGTGTTCTACCGGCGCATGTTCGCCGCCCACCCCGAGCTCGAGCGCGACCTGTTCAACCGCGGCAACCAGGCCCAGGGCGACCAGCAGAGCGCGCTGGCCGGAGCCATCGCCGCCTACGCCACGCTCCTGGTGGCGGAGGACGGTCGCGACCCGGTCGACGTGCTGGCCCGGATCGCCCACAAGCACGCCTCGCTCGGGATCACCGAGGACCAGTACCCGATCGTCCACGAGCACCTGTTCGCCGCGATCGTCGAGGTGCTGGGCGACGCAGTCACCCCCGACGTCGCCAGCGCCTGGGACGAGGTCTACTGGCACATGGCCGGGGCCCTGGTCACCATCGAGAAGCGCCTGTACGCCGACGCCGGCGTCGCGGACGGCGACGTGTGGCGCACCCTCGTCCTTCGCCGCCGCGTCCAGGAGTCGCCCGACACGGTGTCGTTCGTGCTCGGCACCGCCGACGGCAGTGCGTTGCCGCGAGCCAGCGCCGGGCAGTACGTCTCCATCCAGGTGACGCTCCCGGACGGCGCCCACCAGATCCGCCAGTACAGCCTCACCCGCTGGTCCGAGCCCAGTGAGTGGAGCATCTCGGTGAAGGCCGTGCCCGCGAGTCGTGCGGATGACGGCACGACCGTCCCGGCCGGCGAGGTCTCGAACTTCTTGCACCACAACCTCTTCGAGGGCGACGAGATCCGCGTCTCGGCTCCTTTCGGTGACCTGGTCATCGAGGACTCGAGCCGACCGCTTGTCCTGATCTCTGCGGGCATCGGTGCCACCCCAATCATCGGCATCCTCCACTACCTGGCGGGCGTCGGCTCGGCCCGCGAGGTGCTGGTGCTGCACGCCGACCGGTCTCCGGCACGGCACGCCCACCGCCAGGAGCTGAAGGAGCTCGTGGCGGCGATGCCGTCTGCGTCCCTGCACCGGTGGTACGAGGACCTCGGCGTCCGCCCGACCCGTGACGTCCTCCGGGCCGGACGGGTCGACCTCGGGACGGTGGAGATCCCCATCGACGCACAGGTCTACCTGTGCGGGCCGCTGCCGTTCATGGAGTCCGTACGGACCAGCCTGATCGAGCAGAACGTCCCCGAGGCTGACATTCGCTACGAGGTCTTCGGACCGGACAAGTGGCTGGCGTCGGCCTGACCGGGCATCGAGAGCAGTCGTCTGGCCAGTGCGATGGCGGTCGGAGTGTCCGGGAGGATGCGTCCAGCGGCCCGGAGTGCGGTGGCCGAGCCGAGCGCACGCAGCACGTCGTCGTGCTCGGGTGCGATGCCCGACAGCAGGACGACGATGCCGCGCCGCTCGAGTCGGTTGATGGCATCGGCCAGGACGTTGGCCCCGGTGGCGTCGAGGGTGGTGACGCGTGACATCCGCAGGATGACGACGTCGACGTCGACCACGTCCGGCAGCTCCAGGAGGAGCCGGTGGGCGGCGCCGAAGAACAGCGGCCCGTCGATCCGGTAGACGACGATGTGCTCGCTGAGCAGCGCATGCTCCTCGGCGCTGTGGTCCGCGACGTCGAACGGGACCTGCTCCAGGCGCGCAGTGCGCGCGACCGACCGCAGGGCCAGCGCCACGGCCACGGCCACGCCCACGCCCACAGCGGTGACGAGATCGAGCGCGACCGTGACGGTGAACGTCAGCGTCACGATGACCGCGTCGGAGCGGGTCGAACGCAGGAGCGCCCGCAGCGCACCCGCCTCCACCATGCGCACGCAGGTGGCGAACAGGACACCGGCCAGGGCGGCCAGCGGGATGCCGGACACCAGCGGAGCGGCGACGAAGACGATCGCGAGCAGCACCAGCGAATGGGCGACGGCGGCCAACCGGGACGTGGCCCCCGCGCGCACGTTGACGGCGGTGCGTGCGATCGCGGCGGTTGCGGGGACGCCACCGAACAGGGGCACCACCATGTTGGCGAGTCCCTGGCCGAAGAGCTCCCGGTCGGGATCGTGGTGCTCGTCGACGGTCATCGCGTCGGCGACGGTCGCGCACAGCAGGCTCTCCAGTGCGGCGAGTGCCGCGACGGCCAGGGCCGCGGTGGCGAGGCTGGTGACGGCGCCCGGATCGATGAAGGCGAGCGACGGTGCGGGCAGGCTCGACGGCAGATGACCCAGCGTCGCCACCGGCAGGTCGAAGACGCGCGTCACCACCGTCGCGAGGGCCACTCCGATGAGGGAGAAGGGGACCCGGGGCCGCCGTCGGGCACCGAGCAGCATCAGCGCGGCCACGGACAGGGCGATGGTCAGCGGACCCGTGTTGGGGTGTACGGCGAAGCGCTGCACCGCGTCCGCGGCGGTGGCCCAGACCCTCTCACCGGACGCGTCGTCGACACCGAGGGCTGCCGGCACCTGCTGCAGCGCGATCACCACCGCGATGCCGGCCGTGAAGCCCTCGATGACCGAGACGGGCAGGTAGCGCACGTAGCGGCCGACGCGGGCGACGGCCATCGCCACCAGCACCATCCCCGCCAGCAGGCCCACCATCAGCACGCCGGTGACACCGTGCTCGTGCACGACGGGCACCAGCACGACCGTCATCGCCCCCGTGGGGCCCGAGACCTGGATGTTGGAGCCACCGAAGACCGCCGCGGTGATCCCGGCGATGACAGCGGTGACCAGTCCGGACTGGGCACCCAGGCCGGAGGCGGCACCGAAGGCCAGCGCCAGGGGCAGCGCCACGATCGCGACGGTGACGCCGGCGACCAGGTCCTGCCTCGGGCTGCGGCGGACGGCGGCGAGGTCGTCACGGGTCGGGAGCAGGCTGCGCAGTTGTCCAGCCCACACCTGCGACGTCTCAGCCAAGGAGCACCGGGGCGGCCACGGGCCGTCGGCGGAGGTGGGCGATCGCCGTACGGACGCGGTCGGTGACGTGGTCGACCCGACCGTTTCCATCGACCGTCGCCAGGATGCCGCGCAGGTCGTACTCGGAGGCGAGCGGTGCGGTCTGCTCGGCGTAGACCTCCTGGCGGCGGCGGATCACGTCCCGGGTGTCGTCCGGGCGACCTTCCTGCTCGGCGCGGGCCAGGAGTCGCTGGATCAACGCGTCGGCGTCGGTGTCGAGGACGAGCACACCGGTGAGACGGACGTCGAGGTCAGTCAGGATCCGGTCGAGCTCCATCACCTGGTCCAACGTCCTGGGGTATCCGTCGAGCAGGAATCCACGCTCGCAGTCCGGATGAGCAAGGCGATCGCGGACCATGGCGTTGGTGACCTCGTCCGGCACGTATTCACCGGCGTCCATGTGCTTCTGCGCCGAGATGCCGAGCGGTGTTCGATCCGCGACATTGGCTCGGAAGATGTCTCCGGTGGAGATGGCGGGGATGCCGTAGAGGTGGCAGACGGCGGCGGCTTGGGTGCCCTTGCCGGCTCCGGGTGGGCCCATCAGGATCAGTCGCACAGGGGTGGTCCTTTCGCGGCGCTCGTTCTGGTGTGACGAGACGCGACGCTGCGCCCGATGTGGGAATTCATGGTGGCGATCACCCCTGGCGGCTGAAGGTCAGCTCCGCCTCGAGCTCGCCCTGCGTGGAGAGCACGCCGGACAGGATGCGCCTGGCCGCCAGCAGCAGGTCCCGAACCTCCGGAACGCTCACCGAGTAGACGACTTCACCGCCACTGCGATGGGAGACCACCAGCGACGTACGGCGCAGGATGGCGAGCTGCTGGGAGAGGTTGCTCGGCTCGATCGCGATCTGCTCGAGAAGCTCATGGACGGCGTGGTCGCGCTCGGAGAGCAGCTCGAGTATGCGGATGCGCGCCGGGTGGCCGAGGGTCTTGAAGAACTCCGCCTTCGCCTGGTAGAGCGGAACGCTCATGGTCGCACCTCCGACATGAAGACTACACGAGTTGCGCATATCTTCAATTGGAGACACGGAGGCCGCCCCGTGCCGAGGACTGGTGAGCGAACCTCCACAGCACCACGAGCGTGCCGACAGCGATGAGCCCGATGGGGGCCATCACCGACCAGACAACGACGTGGCCTCGGGACATCGCGACGAACGGCGTCACGAGGATCGGCAGGCAGGTGAGCTCCACGAAGACCAGCTGCGCCGCGCCGGTGGCCCGACCGAGCCAGTGGCCCCGCGTCAGCAGCACCCCGGACATCGCGAGTGCTGGCAGGAAGAACGCGAGGTCGAGCACGTGGACGGGGTTGGTGGGCACGTTCCACTCGGCGGCGCTGCTCGATGGTCCCGAGCCGCAACAGGGGACCTTGTGCCCTCGTCGCCCCGGAATCGCCCCCGCACGATGGACCCATGAAGCTGCGGCCCGGGCCTGCGACCCGGTTCTTCGCGCTGGCCTACGCCCTGACCTGGCTCGCCTGGTTGCCCATGCTGCTCGACCCGGACCGATGGGCGGCGTTCCACTACGTCGGGAGCCTCGGGCCCGCGTTGGCTGCGGTGGTCCTGACCGCCGTGGACCGTGGTCGGCCCGGGCTGCGAGACCTGGCGCGACGGATGACGTCGGCGCCACCGCGATGGGTGCTCCTCGCGATCGCCCTGCCCGTGTCGCTCTTCGCGGTCGGCGCCGGGGTGTCTGCACTCCTCGGCGATCCGGTGGACCCGGCCCGACTCCTGGGCTCTCGTGAGTACCCCGGTATCGGCTGGCTGGTGATCCCGCTCGAGATCGTCTTCTTCGGCTACGGCGAGGAGGTCGGCTGGCGCGGCTACGCGCTCGATGCCCTCCAGGCGCCCGGTCGGAGTGCGTACGCCGCCACCACCTGGCTCGCCCTCCTGTGGGCGGGATGGCACCTGCCCCTCTTCCTGTACGCCGACGGGCTGGCCTCCCTCCCGTTGCTGATGATCCCCGGCTGGTTCCTGAGCATCCTGTTCGGCGCCTACCTCGTGACCTGGTGCTACCGGAGCTCACGCAACAGCCTGCTGGTCGTGGCCGTGCTGCACGGTGTGATCGACCTCGTCTCCATCACCCCGGCCGCAACGACGGCCACCCTGATCGGGTCAACGCCGGTCTCATTGCCGCCGCCGTGTTCGTGGTCGTCCGGTGGGCGCCGCGACTGGATCTCAACGCGCCGGTGACGGTGACGAGTGACGTTCTGCGCCCCGTGGAGGACGTTCGGCCCTGATCGGGCGGGCACCCGGCTGGTTGCGTGATGGCCGTGGACGGAGGGCTCGCCTCTGCCGGAAGGAGACGTCATGACACAAGTGCAGGATCGATCGTCGACAACGCCGGCGGACCGGACGGAACGACTCGGACTTCCGCAGTCGACCGCGCTGGTCATGGGCAGCATCATCGGTGTCGGCATCTTCAGCCTGCCGTATGCAATCGCGTCGTACGGGCCGATCAGTCTGGCCGCCATGGCCATCGCCACGGTCGGCGCCATCGCGCTCGCGATGATGTTCGCCGTCATGTCCCGGCGGCTCCCCGCAGACGGTGGACCGTATGCGTATGCGCGCGCCGCCTTCGGCAACGGCCTGGGGTTCAGCAACGCCTGGTCCTACTGGGTCACCGCCTGGGCCGGCAACGCGGCCATCGCGGTCGGGTGGGTCTACTACGTCGAGACCTTCGTGAACAAGGGCGGCAGCGTCGGCTGGTCGATCCTGATCGCCCTCGTGGGTCTCTGGATCCCGGCTGCGGTCAACCTCTCCGGCGTCCGGAACATGGGTGTCTTCCAGCTCTGGACCACCGTGCTCAAGTTCATCCCGCTCGCGCTGATGTCGACGGTGGGCCTGTTCTTCATCTCCACCGCCAACTTCACCCCCTGGAACACCAGCGGCGACAGCAACATGTCCGCCATCGGTGGCGCCATGGCGATCTGCCTGTTCAGCTACCTCGGCGTCGAGACCGCCTCGGTGGCCGCGGCCAAGGTGCGCGACCCCGCCCGCAACGTCGGGCGCTCCACCATCTTCGGGACCCTCGCCAGCGGCGTCGTCTACCTGCTCTCGCTGGTCGCCGTCTTCGGGATCCTGCCCGCCAGCGCCCTGGCCCTGGACGGGAACAAGGCGTCGTACTCCGCCGCGGCCGATGCCATCGTCGGCAGTGGCTCCTGGGCCGGCACGCTGGTCGCCCTGGCCGTGATCGTCTCCGGTCTCGGGGCGCTCAACGGCTGGACGATGATCGTCGCCGAGATGCCCCTCGCCGCCGCCAAGGACGGCCTGTTCCCGAAGCGCTTCGGCGAGCTGTCGGGTCGCGGCGTCCCCGCCTTCGGCATCGTCTCCTCGACCCTCCTGGCTTCCCTCGCCGTCGTCATCAGCTACATCGGCGCCAGCGGAGCCACCGTCTTCACGACGCTCGTGCTGATGACCGGCATCACCTCGGCCATCCCCTACGCCTTCTCCGCCCTGGCCCAGCTCGTCTGGCGCTGGAGGGACCGCCGGCACGGCGTCACGACCCGGTTCTACCTCGACGTCGCC
>JBDSPC010000093.1:0-13789 GCA_039914485.1 Nocardioides sp. | reverse complement strand
GAGACCGGGCTCGAGGTCGTCGCCAAGAACGGGCGATTCGGTCCCTACGTCACCGAGGTGCTGCCCGAGGATGCGCCCAAGTCGGCCAAGCCGCGCACGGGTTCACTCTTCAAGTCCATGTCGCTCGACACGGTCTCGCTCGAGGAAGCGGTCAAGCTGCTCGAGCTGCCCCGCGTCGTGGGTGCCGGCGAGGACGGCGAGGAGATCACCGCGCAGAACGGGCGCTACGGCCCCTACCTCAAGCGCGGCACCGACTCCCGCTCGCTGACCCACGAGGACCAGATCTTCGACATCACCCTCGACCAGGCGCTGGCGATCTACGCCCAGCCCAAGCAGCGGGGTCGCGGCGCCGCCGTCGCGCCGCTCAAGGAGCTCGGCAACGACCCGGTCTCGGGTCAGCCGGTCGTCGTGAAGGCGGGCCGGTTCGGGGAGTACGTCACCGACGGCGAGTACAACGCCACCCTGCGCAAGGACGACACGGTCGAGTCGATCACGATCGAGCGCGCCGCCGAGCTGCTGCAGGAGCGACGCGACAAGGGCCCGGCGAAGAAGGCCGCCAAGAAGGGCGCGAAGAAGGCGCCGGCCAAGAAGGCGGCCAAGAAGACCACCGCCAAGAAGACGACGGTCAAGAAGGCCACGACCAAGAAGGCACCCGCCGCGAAGAAGGCGGCGGCCAAGAAGGCCTGAGCGAGGATCCCCCTCCTGGGGGTGGCGGCGGGCGGCAGGCGGTCGTAGCGTCCGACGGATGAGCATCCGTCTGCGCGCCACCGTCGTCGCCCTGCTCCTCCTGACCCCGCTCGCCGGTGTCGCACCCGCAACCGCCGGGCCGCCCCGCACGAACTACGACGTGCTGGGCGACTCCTACGGCTCCGGCGTCGGCGTGCCGCCGTACGACCCGGCATCCCTGGGGTGCGCACGGTCGCAATCGGCGTACGGCGTGCTCGTGGACGGTCGTGCGCGGCTCCGGCTCGACGACTTCGTCGCGTGTGCGGGCGCGACGACGACCTCCTTGGTCGCGGGCGGCCAGCTCGCGGCGCTCGACGCCGACACCGATCTGGTGCTGCTCAGCATCGGCGGCAACGACATCGGCTGGTCGCAGGCGGTCACTGCCTGCCTCGGCGGCACCGATGCGCAGTGCGCGGGGGCGTCGGCGCTGGTGCGCGGCCGGATCGCGACCGTCCTGCCCGGACTCCTCGACACGCTGCACGCCAAGATCACCGCCGCGGCGCCTCAGGCCAGGGTCGTGGTGACGGGATACGCGCGACTGTTCTCTCCGGAGTACGGCGCCTACCTCGGCGCCTCGCCCGCGGAGCAGCAGGTGCTCAACGAGGGGGCCGACCTGCTCAACGAAGCGGTGGCCGCCGCTGCGGCACGGCACGGGTTCGACTTCGTCGACGTGACCGGCCGATTCGTCGACCACGGCGTCAACGCTCCCGAGCCGTGGGTCCTCGGGGCGTTCGACCCGGCCGCCTTCCACCCCACCCTCGCGGGCTACGAGGCGTACGCCGCCGCGGTGACCGCCGCGATCAAGCCCGGTCGCAACTCCTGACGGCTCGGCTCGAGGCCGCGCCGCCGAGTCGCCCGTAACGGTGTGGTGCACGATGCGCGACGGTGTGATCATCGGGGCGTGACCGACCAACCCGCGCCCGAGCACCGTCGTCCCGAGGGTGTCTCCGACGCCACCGTCGAGGCCCTCGGCAAGCTGTCCGCCGCCGTCGACCACATGGAGGACGCCCGGGGACACCTCTACGCCTTCCATCGACTGTGCGGCAGCGCCGAGACGACCATGGAGGAGGCGACGCGGATGATCCGCGACGCCGGCCACGACGACATCGCCGATGCCCTGGACCGCGACGTGCTGGGACGCAACCCGTTGCCGGGCATGTGGTCCTTCCAGATGGTCGAGTCCTACGACGACGGCTACTACGCCGACGCGAAGGCGATCCAGCAGCGAGCGATCGACCAGCTGGTCGAGGGAAGACGCCACGTCTTCGAAGCCGAGATGAAGGAGCTGCGACGAACGCGCGGACGTGAGGGTCACGAGGCGACCCCGGCCGACGCGGATGGCGAGATCTGATCCGAGGTCGTCGGTGCTCGCCCGTAGGGTGTGCGCGTGAGCCAGAGGGTGTACGCCGACAGTGGGCTGTTCGTCTGCTTCGAGGGTGGCGAGGGGGCCGGCAAGTCCACCCAGTCGCGCCTGCTCAAGGACTGCCTCGAGTCGGCCGGTCACACCGTCCTGCTCACCTTCGAGCCCGGCGACACCGAGGTCGGCAAGGCCCTGCGCCAGATCGTCCTCAGCCCCTCGACGGGTGAGCTCTCGCACCGCACCGAGGTCCTCCTGTACGCCGCAGACAAGGCGGAGCACGTCGACACGGTCGTCCTTCCCGCGCTCGCGAGGGGCGAGGTCGTCATCACCGACCGCTACGTCGACTACGCGCTCGCCTACCAGGGCGCAGGGCGCGACCTCGTCGTGGCCGAGGTGGAGCACGTCAACCGCTGGGCGACCGCCGACCTGCGTCCCCACCTCACGGTGGTGCTGGACCTCGCACCCCAGACCGGGCTCGGCCGCTTCGAGGAGCGCGACCGGATCGAGGGTGAGTCGCTGGAGTTCCACCAGCGCGTGCAGCAGGGCTTCCTCGACCTCGCCGCAGCCGACCCCGACCACTACCTCGTGCTCGACGCCCGCGCCCCGGTCGACGAGATCGCCGCCACGATCCGCGAACGAGTCCTGGGGATGCTCAATGGCTGACACACAGCAGGCCCGACCGGTCTGGGACGACCTCGTCGGCCAGCGCCCTGTGATCACCAGCCTGCAACGCGCCGCCGGCGGCGACGGCATGACCCACGCCTGGCTCTTCACCGGCCCGCCCGGGTCCGGCCGTTCCAACGCTGCGGTCGCCTTCGCGGCCGCCCTCCAGTGCGAGACCGGCACCGGCTGCGGCCACTGCAAGTCCTGCCACACCGTGATGTCCGGCTCGCACGCCGACGTGCGGATCGTGCGCACCGAGAAGCTCACGATCGGCGTCGCCGAGGTCCGCGACCTGGTGCGGAGCGCCGGTCTCGCGCCGGCCGGTGATCGCTGGTCGATCATGATCGTCGAGGACTCCGACCGGCTGACCGAGCAGGCCTGCAACGCGCTGCTCAAGGCGATCGAGGAGCCCACGGCCCGCACCGTGTGGCTGCTCTGCGCACCCACCGTCGAGGACGTCCTGCCGACGATCCGCTCCCGCTGCCGCCTCGTCACCCTGAGCACGCCGCCGACCGACGAGGTCGCCGCCTTCCTGGTTCGCAGCCTGGGCGTCGGACCCGAGCTGGCCGCCAGCGCTGCTCGTGCCAGCCAGGGCCACATCGGTCGCGCGCGGGCACTGGCTCGCGACGAGGAGACCCGCCTGCGCCGGCGCCAGGTCGTGCAGATCCCGGCCCGGCTCACCTCGGTCGGCGCCTGCATGCAGGCAGCCACCAACGTCAGCGAGATTGCCAAGGACGAGGCCGAGGCGATCACCACCGACCTCGACCTGCGCGAGAAGCAGGACCTCGATGCGGCGTACGGCGTGTTCGAGCGCGGCCGGCGTCCGCGGGAGTATTCCCCGGCGCTGAGCGCGCTGGAGAAGGACCAGAAGACGCGGGCGAAGCGGCGGATCCTCGACGTCGCCGACCGGTGCCTGATGGACCTGACGTCGGTCTACCGCGACGCGATCGCACTGTCCGTGGGCGCGCCCGGCGCGCTGGTCAACGAGGAGATGCGCGCCGAGATCGACCAGCTCACCCGGCAGACGACGCCGGAGGAGCTGTTGCGGATGATCGATGCGATCTTCACCGCGCGCGAACAGATGCTGGAGTTCAACGTGCCGCCACTCCTGGCGCTCGAGTCGATGATGGTGGCCCTGCGGCTGCCAGGAGGAGCCGGTCGGTGAAGAAGATCCTGGTGTGGGTGGTGGTCATCGCGTTGATGGCCGGCACGATCGCTGCCCTGGCCGCCGCCTATGCCAGCTTCAAGGACGACCCGCCTTCGTCGGGTCCACCCACGGCAGCGCCGACTCCGTCGCCGACCGAGTCCGAACCGGTCGACTCCTCCGCTCCGTCGCCGGAGCTCGAGCCGTTCTACGGCCAGGAGCTCGACTGGGAGGCCTGCGAGGGCGACTTCGAGTGCGCGACGCTCGAGGTGCCGCTCAACTACTCCGACCCCACGGGCGAGACCATCGAGCTCGCACTCCTCAAGGTCCGGGCGCGCGACGACAGCCAGGGCGCGCTCGTGGTCAACCCGGGCGGACCCGGCGCCCCTGGCACCGACTACGCCGCCGCGGCCAGCCGGGTGTTCCGCGAACCCCTGCTCCGGGCCTTCGACATCATCGGCTTCGACCCGCGCGGCACCGGCGACTCCGCTCCGATCGACTGCATCAGCGACGACCAGCTCGACGTCTACCTCTCCGCCGACGCCAACCCGGACACGACGGAGGAGGCGAAGGCCTACGCCACCCTCACCCGCGAGTTCGGACGGGGGTGCGCGGCGCTCAGCGGCGACGAGGTCAACCACGTCTCGACGATCGAGGCGGCACGCGACATGGACGTGCTCCGCTCGGCGCTGCGCGAGGAGTCGCTGACCTACCTCGGCGCGTCCTACGGCACCAAGTTGGGAGCGACGTACGCCGAGCTGTTCCCCGACAAGGTCGGTCGGCTCGTCCTCGACGGTGCCGTCGACGTGTCCCTCGACAACCGCCAGCTCGGCCTGGAGCAGGCGGCCGGCTTCGAGACCGCCCTGCGCGCCTACATCCAGAACTGCATCGACAGCACCGACAACTGCTTCCTCGGCGACACCGTGGACGAGGGGTTGGCGACGATCACCGGCCTGCTCGCCGACGTCGAGGAGTCCCCGCTGCCCGCCGGCGACCGTGAGCTCCAGATCGGCAACGCCTTCTACGGCATCGTCACCCCGCTCTACAACAAGGACTACTGGTTCCTGCTCAGCACCGCACTCCGCGGCGCACTTGACGGCAGCGGCACAGCGCTGATGCAGCTCGCCGACCTCTACGCCTCGCGCGGCCCGGAGAGCTACACCGACAACAGCTCGGAGGCGATCTTCGCGATCAACTGTCTCGACGACCCGTCGTCGATCGGCTTCGGCAAGGTCGCCGCCGAGATCCCGGCGTTCGAGGAGGCCTCGCCGACCTTCGGATCGATCTTCGCCTGGTCGCTGACGACGTGTCGCGGCTCCCAGGGCAAGACCACCGAGGAACCGATCGAGATCCGTGGCGAGGGCGCCGCGCCGATCCTCGTGGTGGGCACGACCCGCGACCCCGCGACCCCGATGAAGTGGGCCGAGGCGCTGGCCGTGCAGCTCGATTCCGCCGTACTCCTGCGTCGGGACGGCGACGGCCACACGGCCTACAACTCGGGCAACGAGTGCATCGACACCGCGATCGAGTCCTACCTCCTCGACGGCGACGTGCCGGACAACCCCACGGACTGCTGATCGCCTCTGTGGTTGGCTGGTGGCTCACTGCAATGGAGGGGGATTCCAATGCTCAAGAAATTCGTCATGCCGCTCGTGGGGGCTGTTGCCGCTGCCGTCCTGGTCGCGCCGGCAACCGTGTCTGCACAGGGCGGCTCGGCGCCCGGTGATGTGAGAATCGCGCCCGGCCGCTTCGACACCGTCCGCATCGGCGACAGCCTGGAGTCGGCTGCCGAGTCCGGCTACTTCGTGCTCGACGTGAAGACGCCCGGGTGCGGCACGCGCGCCATCTGGCCGACGAAGCCGTGGCGCAGGTCGATCGACGTCTACCAGGGCTTCGAGGACGAGACCATCGGCACGGTCGGCACGATCGGCGTCACCGGCGTCACCGGCGTCACCGGCGACGGCATCAGCACCAGGGAAGGCATCGGGATCGGCGCGACTGTCGCCGACCTGGAAGCGGCGTACGGCGAGCGCCTGATCGGCCCACGCCGCAACGACCTCTCCCAGTGGAGCTACTTCATCCGGACCAACCGCCGCTGGCTCGGCTTCCTGACGGACGCGAGCGCCCGCGACGGCAAGCCCACGAGCGACGCAGAGGTCACCTTCATCGAGATCACGAAGGGTCGCCGTCCCGGTCTCTACCGAGACGGCTGCTGACCTGATTTCGACCGACGCCCCGTCTGGCGTTATCCTTCTCGCGTTGCCCGGCTGGTCTCGACTACGCCGGGCAGCACGCCGCCTTAGCTCAGTCGGTAGAGCGAGTCACTCGTAATGACTAGGTCGTCAGTTCGATTCTGACAGGCGGCCCCACGCAAGGCCCTCGACCACTGGTCGGGGGCCTTCTGGGTGCCCGCCCGCGCGCATGGCGACCGGCGAGCTGGGCGAGCTTGTCGGGCCGTCGTGGATCCGTCAGGCGCTGCCGCTCCACGGCGCGGGCACGAGCACCCAGATGACCTCGGCCGCTCGGCTCTGGCTGGCGTTGACCCAGGAGTGGGGCTCGCCGCCGTTGAAGGTCAGCGCGTCACCCGCGGTGAGCCGGTGCCGCTGGTCGACCAGGATGAGCTCGACGGTGCCCTTGACGACGTAGAGCACCTCCACCTCACAATTGATCGTGTACAGGTCCGACCCACCCGAACCGCCGGGCTCGATCGAGGAGTGCACCAGCTGCAGCTTGGACTGGGCGCGCGGTGTCATCAGGTGTTCCTCGACGAGCCGCCCACCCAGGTTGATCAACGGGGCCTCGCCCCGTCGCACGAGCGCGACGTCGGGAGTGGCGAACAGGCTGCCCACCTCGATGCTCATCACCTCGCAGAGGGTGATCAGGGACGCCACGCTGGGCGACGTCTCGTCGCGCTCGATCCGGCTCAGGAAACCCTTCGTCAGCCCGGAGGAGACGGCCAGCTGGTCCAGTGTGTAGCCGTGAGCCTTGCGCGCGGCCCGGAGCTTCGAGCCGATCCGGACCTCGTGGCTGGGGGAGACGGGAAGTGGGCGCACTGGTGTTCCTCCTGGGACAACTTTTGTTGTCAGCAATGTAGCCGAGCCTCTTGACATGCACCACGAACGGGACGATCCTCCTAGACAACCTTTGTTGTCCACCACGCAACTCCTCTGGAGAGTAGTCATGAAGCTCCGCCACATGTCCCCCGCCCTGGCCGCGCTGGCCATTCTCGTGTCGGCCGGATGCGCCGCTCCCGAGGACGACACCCCTGCCGCCGGTGGAGAAGAGCCGACCGCCGAGGTCAGCACCCTCGAGAAGGACGCCGCCATCGCCGACATGCTCCCCGCCGACATCAAGTCCTCCGGGGTGGTCCGCGTCGCGTCGGGTGTGAGCTTCCCGCCCATGGAGTTCTTCGACACCGACAATGAGACCGTGCTCGGTTTCGACGCCGACCTGGGCAAGGCGCTCGGAGAAGTCCTGGGTGTCGAGTTCAAGTTCAGCAACACCAACTTCGACGGCATCATCGGCGGTCTCTCGGCCGGCCGCTACGACCTCAGTCTCACGTCGATGATCGACAAGGCGGAGCGTCAGGAGCAGGTCGACTTCATCGACTACCTCAGCTCCGGCGTGACGTTCATGGTCCCCAAGGGCAATCCCGAAGGCCTGACCGAGCAGCTCGACCTGTGCGGTCGGACCGTCGCCGTCGAGAAGAGCGCCACGGGTGACATCGTCGCCGACGACATCTCGGCCGAGTGCGTCGCCGACGGCAAGGAAGCGATCGACGAGCTCCCGCTCCCGGAGCAGGTCGCCACGCTGCAGGCCCTCTCGACGGGTCGTGCCGACGCGGTGCTGGCCCTCGACCTGACCCTCGCCTACAACGTCAAGCAGCAGCCCGACGATTTCGAGATCCCGGCCGAGCCGTTCGGCCTGCTCCCGGTCGGCATCCCCGTCCCCAAGGACAACCCCGAGCTGCGCGACGCGGTCGCGGCAGCCCTGGTCAAGGTCCAGGAGTCGGGCACCTACGACGACCTGCTCGCCAAGTGGAACCTGACCGCCCAGGCGCTCGAGGGTGCCCCGATCAACACCGGAAAGTGACCATGACCACCGCACCTGTCCGCACCGAGCCGGTGGCGCACGCCGAGGAGCCGATCGTCCGGCTGCGTCACCCCTGGCGATGGGTCGCCGTCGCGGTCCTCGTCGTGTACGGCGCCGAGGCGATCACCTTCGCGGTCACGAACGAGCAGCTGCGGTGGGACCTGGTCGGCGGATACCTCTTCGAGGAGTCGATCCTGCGGGGCCTGTGGATGACGGTGAAGCTGACCGTCATCTCCATGCTGGTCGGCGTCGCGCTGGGCACCCTGCTCGCGGTGATGCGACTCTCCGACAACCCGGTCTTCCGGGCGGTCGCCGGCGGCTACATCTGGTTGTTCCGCGGCACCCCGATCCTCGTGCAGCTGCTGTTCTGGTTCTTCCTGGGCAGTGTCCTGCCGACCATCTCGCTGGGCCTGCCGTTCGGTCCCGACCTCGCGTCGTGGCCGACGAACACGATCATCACGCAGTTCGCGGCCGCGATCCTCGGCCTCGGCCTGAACGAGGCGGCCTACATGGCAGAGATCGTCCGCGCCGGGATCGGGGGCGTCGACGAGGGCCAGACCGAGGCTGCTGAGGCACTCGGGATGAGTCCCCTGACGACGTACCGCCGGGTGGTCCTGCCCCAGGCAGCGCGGCTGATCGTGCCGCCGACGGCCAACCAGACCATCTCGATGCTCAAGCTCACCTCGCTCGTGCTGGTCATCGGCCTGCCTGAGCTCACCACGACCGCGCAGCTCATCTATGGCCGCAACCTGCAGCAGATCCCACTGCTGATCGTGGCCAGCATCTGGTACCTCGTGCTGACCACCGTGCTGACCCTGATCCAGTCCCGGCTCGAGAAGCGGATGAGTCGCGGCGTGAGCCGGTCAGCCACCACCAAGCGCCCGAGTGTGATGTCCCGGATCGGAGGACGCTCATGACCACCACCGCAACCCCGATGGTCGAGGCCGTCGGCGTGCGCAAGGTCTACGGCTCCAACGAGGTGCTCAAGAGCATCGACATGACCGTGCAGCAGGGCGAGGTCGTCTCGCTGTTGGGACCGTCGGGCTCCGGCAAGAGCACCTTCCTGCGGTGCATCAACCATCTCGAGCGCGTCGACGGCGGAGAGATCAGCGTCAACGGGCACCTCGTCGGCTACCGCCGCGCGCACGGCAAGAAGTACGAGCTGAAGCGCAAGGAGATCGCCGCCGCCCGTCGCGACGTCGGCATGGTCTTCCAACGGTTCAACCTCTTCCCGCACCGCACGGCTCTCGAGAACGTGATGGAGGCCCCGGCCTACGTCAAGCGCCGCAACAAGGACGACGTGCGCAAGCAGGCCCTGGCGCTGCTCGAGCGGGTCGGTCTCGCGGAACGCTCGCACCAGTACCCCGCGACCCTGTCCGGCGGTCAGCAGCAGCGAGTTGCCATCGCCCGTGCCCTCGCGATGGAGCCCACGTTGATGCTCTTCGACGAGCCCACGTCGGCCCTCGACCCCGAGCTCGTCGGCGAGGTCCTCGACGTCATGAAGGGGCTGGCCTCCGACGGCATGACGATGATCGTGGTCACGCACGAGATCGGCTTCGCTCGTGAGGTCTGCGACCGGGTCGTCTTCATGGACGGCGGCGTCATCGTCGAGCAGGGGGCGCCGGCCGACGTCTTCGGCAACCCCCAGCACACCCGCACCCAGTCCTTCCTCTCGAAAGTGTTGTGACGCATGACCACCACGAAGACCAACCGCGGTCCGACAGACGCGACGGTCGTGCCGCGGTACGGCGGTCCGTCGACGTTCGCCAGGCTGCCGCGCCTCGACGAGGTCGAGCGCACCGATGTCGCGATCGTCGGGGTCCCGTTCGACTCCGGGGTGAGCTATCGGCCGGGCGCCCGCTTCGGCCCGGCGCACATCCGGACCTCGAGCAAGCTGCTCCGCAACTACAACCCGGTGCAGGACGTCGAGCCGTTCGCCGACCAGCAGGTGGCCGACGCGGGCGACATCGCCTGCAACCCGTTCGACATCCAGGATGCGATCAAGCAGATCGACGAAGGGGTGCGTGGTGTCCTCGACACCAGCAGCAAGCTCGTCACGATCGGCGGCGACCACACCATTGCGCTGCCGCTCCTCCGCGTCATGCACGAGATGCACGGCGAGATCGCGGTGGTGCACTTCGACGCCCACCTCGACACGTGGGACACCTACTTCGGTGCTCCCGTCACTCACGGCACTCCGTTTCGCCGCGCATCCGAGGAGGGTCTGATCGACAAGACCGCGAGCATGCACGTCGGCATCCGCGGCCCGCTGTACTCGCGGCAGGACCTCACCGACGACCAGGTGCTCGGCTTCCAGGTCATCGGCGCGCACGACATGGACGACATGGGCTGGCGGGGTGCCGTCGAGCAGATCCGCGCGCGGGTCGGCGACCGTCCGACGTACGTCTCGCTCGACATCGACGTGCTCGACCCGGCCTTTGCGCCCGGCACCGGCACGCCCGAGGCAGGCGGACTGACCAGCCGTGAGCTCCTCAACATCCTGCGCTCCTTCGGCCAGCTGAACCTGGTCGGCGCCGACATCGTCGAGGTCGCCCCTGCCTACGACCACGCCGAGATCACCGGCGTCGCGGCCGCCCACGCCGCCTACGAACTGATCAGCGCCATGGCGCCGAAGGAAGCAGGAGCCCATGTCTGATCCCGTCACCGGCGGCGCCGCCGTCATCGACGCGCTGGCCGCCCACGGAGTGCAGGACGTCTTCGGGATCCCCGGGACGCACAACCTCGAGCTGTACCGACACCTACCGGGCTCCGGGATCCGTCACGTCGTCACCCGCCACGAGCAGGGCGCCGGCTACGCCGCAGACGGCTATGCGCGCGTCAGCGGCCGACCGGGCGTGCTGATCACGACGTCCGGCCCTGGCATCACCAACGCGATCACGGCACTGGCCACGGCGTACGCCGACTCGGTGCCGGTGCTCGCCGTGTCGCCCGGACCGCCGCGAGGCACCGTCGGCGCCGACGTCGGCTGGTTGCACGAGGCGAAGAACCAGCAGGCCGCCCTGGAGGCGGTCTGCGGCCGCAGCATCCGGGTGGAGTCCGCCGACGAGATCCCCGAGGTCGTCGCCGGGATCTTCGAGCGGTTCGCCACGTCGCGCCCGCGGCCCGTGCACCTCGAGATCCCCGTCGACGTGCTGGAGGGTCCCTGGACCCGCCGACCGGTCCCGGTCCGCGCGTTGCCGCAACCGGTGGGACCCGGCCGCTCACGCGTCGAGGAGATCGCGGCCGTGCTGGACGGATCGCGCCGCCCGCTCGTGGTGGCCGGCGGCGGTGCCAGGGGTGCCGCGCCGCAGGTGCGGTCCCTGGCCGACCTCGGCCTGCCGGTCCTCACCACCGTCAACGGCAAGGGGATCCTCGACGAGGCCCACCCGTCGGCCCTGGGTGCCGGGATCCGGCTCGCCGCAGCCCACCACACCCTGAACGACGCCGACCTGGTCATCGCCGTCGGGACCGAGCTCGGCGACTCCGACCTCTGGGGCGGCGTCGTCGCTCCCGGCCGACCGGGGGAGCGGACCGTCGTCCGCATCGACATCGACCCGGCCCAGATGCACAAGAACGTCACCGCCGACCTCGCCGTCGTGGGTGACGCGACCATCGTCCTGGCCGAGCTGCTCGACGTGCTGCGGGAGAAGGGATTCGCGACCAGGTCGGTCACCTCCGGTGCGCGGGAGGCCATCGCGGCCGACGCCGACGCCGACGCGGGGCCCTGGGCGCAGATCCAGCAGGTCCTGGCCGACGCGTTGCCTGCGGACACCGTGGTGGCCGGCGACAGCTCCCAGGTGACCTACTACGGCACGGTCCACTACTGGCCGTTCACGCCGGCCAACCGGCTGCTCTACCCGACCGGCTACGCCACGCTCGGCTACGGGCTGCCCGCCGCGATCGGCGCCAAGGTCGCCGCCCCGGAACGGCCGGTCATCGCGGTCTTCGGAGACGGCGCCGCGATGTTCAGCATCCAGGAGCTCATGACCGCGGCCGAGCAGCGGCTGGCCATCCCGGTCGTGATCGTCGACAACGGCGGCTATGCCGAGATCCGCGAACAGATGGTCGACCGCGGCATCGAGCCGCAGGGCGTCGACCTCCAGCGCCCGGACTTCGCGGCCCTGGCTCGTGCCATCGGCGCCCACGGAGTCGTCGCCGACAGCGTCGAGGAGCTCGGCACGCTCGCGGCAGCAGCACTGACCGGGGACCGCCCGACCGTCATCCACCTCCACATCGCCTGAGAGCAGGAGCTCCATGACCACGCTGAACAACGTGATCGGCGGCTTGTCCGTCCCGTCCGACCGCACCATGCCCTTCGTCGACCCGGCGACCGGGTCGGCCATCGGGGAGGCGCCGCTGTCCGGCACCGCGGACGTCGACGCCGCGATGGGAGCAGCGTCGGAGGCCTTCGCCGCATGGCGGCGTACGACCCCCGCGCAGCGGCAGACGGCGCTGCTCGCGCTGGCCGACCTCGTGGAGGAGCACGCCGACGAGCTCGTCGAGTGCGAGGTCCGCAACACCGGCAAGCCGAGGCCGCTGACCCGCGAGCTCGAGCTCGATCCCTGCGTGGACCAGCTGCGGTTCTTCGCCGGTGCGTCGCGCGTGCTGCACGGCATGGCGTCCGCGGAGTACGAGGCCGGCTTCACCTCGTCCATCCGCCGCGAACCCGTCGGGGTCGTCGCCCAGGTGACGCCGTGGAACTACCCACTGATGATGGCGATCTGGAAGATCGCTCCGGCCATCGCCGCCGGGAACACGGTGGTGCTGAAACCGGCCGACACCACGCCGTGGAGCACCGTCCGACTGGCGGAGCTGGCCCAGGAGGTGCTGCCGCCGGGCGTCCTCAACGTCGTCTGCGGCGATCGCGACACGGGGCGGGCGCTCGTGGAGCACCCGCGCCCGGACATGGTCGCGATCACCGGCAGCACCCGGGCCGGTGCGGAGGTCATGGCCTCTGCGGCCAAGACGCTCAAGAACGTGCACCTGGAGCTGGGCGGCAAGGCCCCGGCACTGGTGTTCGCGGACGCCGACCTCGCGGCCACGGCCGAGGCGATCGCCGCCGCGGGCTACTTCAACGCCGGCCAGGACTGCACCGCCGCCACCCGCGTGCTGGTCCAGGCGTCCGTGCACGACGAGTTCGCGGGGCTCCTCGCCGGCGCGGCGAAGCGGCTGCGGGTCGGGGCGCCGGACGACGGCAGCGACTACGGACCGGTCAACAGCGCTGCTCACCAGCAGCGGATCGAGGAGTTCCTGGCCCGGCTGCCCGCCCACGCCGAGGTGCTCGCTGGGGGCGACAGCCACGGTCCCGGGTTCTTCGTCGACGCGACGGTCGTGGCCGGCGTACACCAGGACGACGCGATCGTGCAGCAGGAGATCTTCGGGCCGGTGCTGACCGTGCAGCCGTTCGCCGACGAGGGTGAGGCGTTGCGGATGGCCAACGACGTCGACTTCGCGCTGGCCTCGAGCCTGTGGACGCGCGACCACGGGAGGGCGACCCGGATGGCGGCCGACCTGGACTTCGGCGTCGTGTGGATCAACTGCCACCAGCTCCTCCCGGCCGAGATGCCGCACGGCGGGTTCAAGCAGTCCGGCGTGGGCAAGGACCTGTCGATCTACGGCCTGGAGGACTACACGCGCATCAAGCACGTCATGAGCGCACACGCCAGCTGATCGGGCCGCTCAGTCTCCGTTCAGCAGCCGCTCAGGGTCGGCCCGTACGGTCGGTCCGGATGACTTACAACAAGCGAAACCGAACTGTCCTCGGCCTCTCCCTGGCCGCCTCCCTGATCGCCCTGGGTGCCTGT
>JBDSPC010000082.1:0-3590 GCA_039914485.1 Nocardioides sp. | reverse complement strand
ACGAGGTCGTCGTCTCGGTCCGCGACGACGGTCCCGGGATCCCCGCCGGTCGCCTCGAGTCCGCCGTCGCTGAAGGGCGACTCGGCGTCAGCGAATCCATCCGCGGCCGGATCTCCGACCTGGGCGGTACGGCGACGCTCGACACGGGCCCGCACGGAACCGAATGGGAGCTGACGATTCCGCGATGAGGACGATCATCTGGGACAGCCATTGCTCCTTCTGCCACCGTTGGGCCAAGGTCCTCGCCTGGCTCGACCTGACGGGGGCGCACCGCTTCATCGGCACCGCCGAGCCGGATGCCTACGCCGATCCGAGGGTCACCCGTGAGGACACCGATCGCGCGCTGCAGCTGCTCACCCCGGCCGGCCGGTTCGAGGGGTACGACGCCATCCGCCGCGTCCTCGCCCGCTCGCCGCTCACCTTCTGGTTCGCGCCGCTGCTGTGGCTGCCACCCGTGCGTGCCCTGGGGGAGCGGGCCTACTGGAAGGTCGCGGCGAGTCGCACCTGTGCGATCGGTGTGCCGCAGCCGCCCCTCAAGATGCCGTGGCGGCGCGCATGACCATCCACTCCGACCACCCGTTCTCGACGCCCGATGACGCCGCCCGGCGTCTCCGCGGCCGGCTCGGCGGCCAGGTGTCGCTGTGGACCACCGGGACCGGGCCGGCGCGCGCGGGGCTGACGGTCTCCTCGCTGCTCGTCGCGACGGGTGAGCCGTCGTTCGTCATCGGCCTGCTCGATCCCGACTCCGACCTCGCGGACCGCTTGCAGTCCGGCGCCGACGCCGCCTGGTGCGTTGTGCAGCTGCTCTCCTGGAGCCATCACGACGTCGCCGAGCAGTTCGCGGGCCAGATGCCCGCCCCCGGCGGCCTCTTCGCGGCCGACACCTGGGTGGACAGTCCCTTCGGCCCTCGACTCGCAGGCGTCGACACGTGGGCCGACTGCGTCGTCCACGACATCCGCGAGGTCGGCTGGTCCATCGAGGTCACCTGCCGGGTCGAGTCCGTCACGATCGGTGACGATGACGAACCGTTGCTGCACCGACGGGGTCGTTACCTGCGGTCCTCCACGGGCTGACGCGCAACGTGTCTCACTCAAGCGTCAGCTGCGCCATCACCCGGTCGTCCACCTGTGGCCCCGAGAGGTCGACGGTCCACTCGCCCTTCGAGACCCGGTCCCCGCACGGCCGTGTCTCGAAGGCCTGCGCCGGGGCTGAGCACGCCAGCGACAGCACTTCCGGAGCAGTCACGGTCCGGGTGACCTGCGCTGAGGCGGGTTCGTAGGTGACGTCCAGCGCCGTCAGTCTCGCGAGTGCCCGTCCCGGGACCGACGGGCTGAGCTCGACGGCACCGGTGAGCCGATAGCGGATCCGTACCGACGAAGTGCCCAGGAAGGCATAGGTGGATTGCTGCCCGGACGAGATCCGCTTGGGACCGACTGCGTTCCTACCGTTGGCCACCACCTGCACGTGCTCGGCGGTCAGGACCTCCATGCCGGCTACGCGTGGCAGGTCGAGCGTGACGCCGAACAGCAACCGACTGCTCTCGATCCATTGAGTGACGACGAGCTCGCCCGAGGGCAGGATCCTGGTCTGCACGTAGGTCTCGCCATCCGTCACGGGCTCCGGGGGCTCCGCCGAGGCCGACGTCACGCCCGCAAGCGATGCCCGCGGCGCGGGCTCGACCCACCACTGGCCGAGACTGATGAGGACGGTCAGGACGGCCGCGAGCCCACAGCCGAGACTCACGGCGCCTGCCGCGAACTGCAGCTGTCGCTCCCGGCTCGTCGTGTTGTCGCTGGCGGTCACGAGCGATCCCGGGACGGTGGGGAGGAGGGGACAGCCGTGACGACGACCAGGTTCTGGTAGCCCCCACGATCCCGGTCGTACGGCGGAGCGCAGGTCACCAGCGTCAGGCGGTGCGATCCCGTGACCTCGAAGAGCGAGCGCTCCTTCGTCAGCGGACCCTGTGGCACCAGCCGGAGGGAGTCCACCACGAATCGCTGCGTGAGGTGCGCCGAGGCAAGGACGACCCGGTCACCGCGGCCCAGTCCCAGGAGCTCGGCGAAGGGACCGAGTCCACGCGTCCTCGAGTCGACATGGGCGGCGACCAGGATGGAGCCGAAGGGATCACCCAGCCGCGCCCCGCCCCGCCACCAGCCGGCCCTGCCGGTGTCGGCCGGCACGTCGAGTCGGCCGTCGCGGGTCGTCGAGACCGACAGGATCGGGACGACGACACCGCTCGGGAGGGTCGCCGCGACCGGTGGCTCCGCTCGGTGGGCCGACTGCGCCAGCCGCGCTGCAGGAACGGGAGAACCGGTTGCGGCCGCTTCGGAGGTGGTGCCGCTCGGAGCACCGTCATCGGTCGCGGGAGCACAGCCGGCGAGGACCATCACGACGGCACCCGCGAGCGTCGCCGCGCCACGGACCCGGCCGGTCATCATCCAGTGGGCTCCGACAGGAGGGCGGAGAACGGACGTACGTCGAGATCCGCGGCCCAGCCACCTGACCCCGTGTCGATGGTCGTGGGCTCGGAGGTGCCGTCCGGCGCCAGCTCGATCGTGTGGGCGATGACGTTCATCGATCCGTCGCTCGGGTTGCCGTAGGCGTAGATCATCGACAGGGTCCGCGAATCGAGTGAGACGTCCAACGGTCCGAGGATCGGGTTGGCCTTCTGTCCGGTCGGCAGCAGCGCGACCCGGTGGGTTCCGGATGGCAGCTCCGCCTCTGCGAACTCGCCGTTGGCGATGTTGGTGAAGACCGTCTCACCGTTGACGCGCACGTCTGCCGGGGCGACCGTCGCGGTGTGCGCGAGCACGACGCGCGCCTTGTCCGGGCCGATCGATCCGGTGGGCGCGGCGTAGGAGTGCACGACCGGGTCACCGTCGACCTCGGCGGGGAGGTGGAGCACAACGTCGGTGCTCGTGCCGGCCGCGACGTCGAGGGTCGAGGTGACCTCGAGGGAGTCGGCGGTGAACCTCACCGTGTGGGTGCCGCCAGTCAGGTCGAAGGGACCGACGATCGCGCCGAGCTCGGCGTCCGCGGACATGGACTTGCCGTCGATCGCGACGTCCACGGCGATGCCAGGAACGGCCTGGATCACGCTCACGCTTCCGGTGCCCTGCGATGCGGCCAGGGGTGTGACCTGCTGCGCGGCCTGACTGGCCTGGCCGAACGCAAGGAGCAGGGCCGAGGCTGCCAGAACCAACGAAAATGTACGTGCCATATTTCTCATCCCCCGCCACTTGCGGCCCGGGCCGAGCCGGTGCCTTCACAACAACACCCGGTCTAGACAGATCTCAACCCCTCGATGGGGTAAACGCGGACGCCGCCCGGCGGTAGGTTCGCCGTCATGACGAGGGTGATGGTGGTCGACGACCACCCGATGTGGCGTGATGCCGTCGAGCGCGACCTCATCGCGGCGGGGTTCGACGTAGTGGCGGTGGCCGCCGACGGTCACCAGGCGCTGGCGCGGTTTCCGGCGGCGCGTCCGCAGGTGGTCGTGCTCGACCTGCAGATCCCAGGCCCTGACGGCGTCGAGGTCACCGCTGCGGTGCTGCAGCAGGACCCCTCGGCGCGGGTGCTGATCCTGTCT
>JBDSPC010000074.1:0-22245 GCA_039914485.1 Nocardioides sp. | reverse complement strand
ACATCCTGCTCAAGCTGATCCAGGCCGCCGACTACGACGTCAAGAAGGCCGAGACCGGCATCATCTACATCGACGAGATCGACAAGGTGGCCCGCAAGGCGGAGAACCCCTCGATCACGCGCGACGTGTCGGGTGAGGGCGTCCAGCAGGCGCTGCTGAAGATGCTCGAGGGCACGACCGCCTCGGTGCCGCCGCAAGGTGGTCGCAAGCACCCGCACCAGGAGTTCATCCAGATCGACACCACCAACATCCTGTTCATCGTGGGTGGGGCGTTCGCGGGCCTGGAGAACATCGTCGAGCAGCGCGTGGGCAAGAAGACCCTCGGCTTCACCGCCGAGGTGCGTGGCGAGTCCGAGCGCGACTCCGACGACCTGATGGCGCAGGTGCGCCCCGAGGATCTCACCAAGTTCGGCCTGATCCCCGAGTTCATCGGTCGGCTCCCGCTGATCGCCAGCGTCACCAAGCTCGACAACGAGGCGTTGGTGCAGATCCTCACCGAGCCGCGCAACGCGCTGGTGAAGCAGTACCAGAAGCTCTTCGACCTCGACGGCGTCGAGCTGGAGTTCACCGATGACGCCATCACCTCGATCGCCGACAAAGCCCTCGAGCGTGGCACCGGTGCTCGCGGCCTGCGCGCGATCATCGAGGAGGTCCTCCTCCACGTGATGTACGAAGTGCCCTCGCGCGACGACGTCGCCAAGGTGATCGTCACCCGCGAGGTCGTCCTCGACGACGTGGCGCCGACGCTCGTGCCGCGCGAGTCGGAGTCGAAGAAGAAGAAGTCCGCCTGACCCACAGTTTTGACTACGGCCGACCTGACCCGAAGGGGGATGGGTCGGTCGTAGTCCTTTCTAGTCATCTTGTGCCCGATCGGACGATGTGGCACCCAGCCCGGGCGAGAATGTGTCCCGATGACATGGCACGGATGGGGGTCTCTCGGGTGAGCACAGAGCACAGGCGACCGCTTGTTGCATTCGTGGTGGTCTCGATCCTCTGCGCGGTGATGCTGGGTCACGGGATCCAGAGCGACGCCTTGGCCGGGATCTTGGGCCCGCGCGTCGTCTCGGCTGCCCAGAACGAGGTGACCGTCACTGTGCGCGACACCGCTCCGGCCGTGGCGCCCGCCGTGCCCGCCACCGGCCTGCCCGGGCTGAGCGCCGAGCCCGTCGTGCCGTCCCCGAGCTCGCCGGTCTCGCCGGCCTCGCCTCCGAAGCCGACTGCCACCGCCACCGCGATGGTGCACCCGGCGGCTCAGCCCACGGTCGTCCCGATCCCGGTGGGCACGCCGCCCGCCAGCGCGACTCCGACTCCCCCTCCGGTGGTGGACCAGGTCGAGGTCAAGGAGACGGGTGGTCAGCCCGCCGTCGTCGCCGCTCGCAAGGCCGCTCGCAAGGCCGCTCGCAAGGCCGCCCGTGTCGCCGACAAGGCGGCCAGGGAGACCGAGACGGCCGTCGAGGCCGCGGCCCGGGAGGCTGCGAAGGCCGCCAAGCACGAGCCCGTCCCGACCAGCATCCCGACGGTCGTCCCCGCGCCCTAGCTCGTCTCGGCATCGCCGTACCGAGAGTTCCTGCTGCTCGGAGGCCTTCCGGACAGCAGAAACTCTCGGTACGTCGAAGCGCTCAGCCCCTCAGGTCAGGACGCGACCTCGGCGAGCTCGGCGGAGACGGTGATCTCCTGCGCGCTCTCGTCGGGGGTGAAGACCAGGTCGCCGGTGATCTTGCCGACCCGGCGCAGGTCGTCGGCGGCCGACTCGGCGCCGGCGATCAGGGCGGCCGGACCGGTGATCTCCACGCGTGACAGCTCGGCCTTCATCGACACCTTGGCCTTGGACTTCGCACCGCGGATACCCATCAGTGCGGCAGCCACGGCGGAGACCGCCGACGGGTCGGCCGCCGCAGCGGCCCCGAGGTCGGCGGGCAGGGGCCAGGCCGCGTGGTGGATGGAGCCCTCCTGCCACCACGACCAGACCTCTTCGGTGGCGTAGGGCAGGAAGGGCGCGAGCAGTCGCAGCTGCACGTGCAGCGCGATGGCCAGGGCCGCCTTGGCCGAGAGGGTGGCGGTGCCGCCGTCCTCGTCGTAGGCGCGCTCCTTGACCAGCTCGAGGTAGTCGTCGCAGAACTCCCAGAAGAACTTCTCGGTGACCTCGAGCGCAGTCGTGTAGTCGTAGGCGTCGAACGCCTCGGTGGCCTTGCGGACCACGACCTCCAGCCGGCCCAGCAGGGCGCAGTCGATCGGCGCGCTGACCGCGAAGTGGTCGAGCGTGGTGGCGCCGACGTTGCCGAGCACGAACTTCGACGCGTTCAGGACCTTCATCGCCAGGCGGCGACCGATCTTCATCTGCGACTCGTCGAACGGTGAGTCCGCACCGGGACGGCCGAGCGCCGCGCGCCAGCGGACGGCGTCGGCGCCGTACTTGTCGAGGATCTCGGTCGGGACGACGACGTTGCCCTTGGACTTCGACATCTTCTTGCGGTCCGGGTCGACGATGAAGCCGGAGATCATCGCGTGCGACCACGGCGAGACGTGCTGCTCGAAGTGGGCACGGACGATGCGGCTGAACAGCCACGTGCGGATGATGTCGTGCGCGTGGGTGCACAGGTCGTAAGGGAAGACGCGCGAGAAGAGGTCCTCGTCGGTCAGCCAGCCACCGGCGATCTGCGGCGTCAACGACGACGTCGCCCACGTGTCCATCACGTCGGGGTCGCCCATGAAGCCGCCGGGCTTGCCGCGCTGGGCCTCGTCGAAGCCCTCGGGCGCCTGCGTCGACGGGTCGATCGGCAGTGCGTCCTCGCGGGGGAGCAGGGGGTGGTCGTAGTCGGGGTCGCCGGCGTCGTCGAGCGGGTACCAGACCGGGAACGGGATGCCGAAGAACCGCTGGCGCGAGATCAGCCAGTCGCCGTTCAGGCCGCCGACCCAGTTGTCGTAGCGGTGCTTCATGTGGCTCGGCAGCCAGGTGATCTCGTCGGCGCGCTCGAGCATCTCGGCACGGACCTCGGCCTCGCGGCCACCGTTGCGGATGTACCACTGACGCGTCGCCACGATCTCGAGCGGCTTGTCGCCCTTCTCGTAGAAGTTCGCCATCCGCTGGGTCGCCTTGGGCTCCCCGTCGAGGTCGCCCGACTCGCGCAGCGCGGCCACGACGGCCTCGCGCGCGCTGAAGGTCGTCTTGCCCTTGAGCTCTTCGTACGCCGCAGCGCCGGCCTCGCTCGAGAGCCACTCCGGCGTCTCCCGCAGCATCCGGCCGTCTCGGCCGACCAGGGTGCGGACCGGCAGGTTGAGCTCGCGCCACCAGGTGACGTCGGTGAGGTCGCCGAACGTGCAGCACATGGCGATGCCGGCGCCCTTGTCCGGCTCGGCCAGGGGGTGGGCGAGGACCGGGATCTCGACGCCGAACACCGGGCTGGTGACCGTGGTGCCGAGGAGCGCCTGGTAGCGCTCGTCGTCGGGGTGCGCGATCAGTGCCACGACGCTGGGGATCAGCTCGGGGCGGGTCGTCTCGATGAAGAGCGGCTCGCCGTCGGGCCGGTGGAAGGCCACCCGGTGGTAGGCACCCGGGTAGTCGCGCGCCTCCAGCTCGGCCTGGGCCACCGCGGTCTGGAAGGTGACGTCCCAGAGGGTCGGCGCCTCCTGGAGGTAGGCCTCGCCGCGCGCGAAGTTGCGCAGGAAGGCGGTCTGGCTGACCTTCTGCGACTTGGCGCCGATCGTCGTGTAGTTCTGCGACCAGTCGACGCTGAGGCCGAGCGTGCGCCACAGCGACTCGAAGACCAGCTCGTCCTCCTCGACGAGCCGCTCGCACAGCTCGATGAAGTTGGGGCGGCTGATCGGGATCTGCTTCTTCGCGTCCGCCCCCTTCAATTGGCTGAGGTCCGGAGGCGTGAACTCGGCGTCGTACGGCAGGCTCGGGTCGCACCGGACGCCGAAGTAGTTCTGGACGCGGCGCTCGGTCGGCAGGCCGTTGTCGTCCCAGCCCATCGGGTAGAAGACCTCTTTGCCGGTCATCCGCTGGTAGCGCGCGATCAGGTCGGTGTGCGTGTAGGAGAAGACGTGCCCGACGTGCAGGCTGCCGCTCACGGTCGGCGGCGGGGTGTCGATGGAGTAGACGTCGGCACGGAGGGCGGCGCGGTCGAACTTGTAGGTCTCGTCGTTCTTCCAGCGCTCCGACCACGTGGCCTCGAGCCCTTCGAGCACGGCCTTGTCGGGTACGACGACGTCGCGGCGTGCGGACGTCGTGGACTCGGGCTCGGGGCTGATGTCAGTCATGTGCCCAGTCTATTGACGCGGCTCTGGCCTGCGAAAACGAGTTACCCCCGGTGGTCACGGTTGACTAGCGTGGAGACATGGAGCTCGAGTTCTTCACCGACCCCGCCGCCTTCCTCGCCGCGGCCGGCGACCTGCTTGCCGCCGAACCGGTGCTGGGCACGGTGATTGCCGGTGTCAGCGACCGTACGGCGCGCGAGATCGCCGACGGGTTCGGCTCCTGGACCGAGGTCGGCGCCCCCTTCGATCGGTGGTGGCTGGCCGTGCGCGACGAGGCAGGCAAGGTCGTCAGCGTCTCGATGCGGACGGCGCCGTTCAAGCCGTACCCGATCTTCTGCCTGCCGATGTCCGACGAGGCGGCCCGTGCGCTGGCGCGTGCGCTGCACGAGCGGGGCGAGTTCCTCGGTGGCGCCAACGGCGCCCTGCCCGCGGTCGAGGTGATCGCCGACCAGACGGCTCGGCTGGCCGGCGGAACGACCGAGGTCCGCCACTCCATCCGGCTGTGGGAGGCGACCGAGGTGACCATGCCAGCCGCGCCGCCCGGACGGCTGCGCCGGGCGGTCGAGGCGGATGCCGCGCTGGTGCTGGAGTGGTTCACCGCCTTCCACGTCGAGGCCGACGAGCAGGCCGGCCGCGAGCCCGACCCGACCAGCGGTGAGCACAACACGATCGACAGCGTCCTTCTGCGGATCCGCGAAGGTGCCGAGTGGCTCTGGGAGACCCCGTCGGGCGAGGTCGTGCACCTCACCGGCTGCAGCCTGCCGTCGTACGGCGTCTCGCGGGTCGGCCCCGTGTTCACACCCCGCGAGCACCGGGGCGCCGGGATCGCGTCCTACGTCGTGGGCGAGCTGACGCGGCTCGGGCTCGAGGCAGGGGACCGGATGTGCCTGTTCACCGACCGGGCCAACCCGACGTCGAACAAGATCTACGAGTCGCTCGGCTATCGCCCGGTCGTCGACATGGCGCACCTGCGCATCGACCTCGGCTGAGCCCTACGATCGGGCCATGCGGCGGATCCTCCTGCTCCCGAGCGTCCTGGTCCTGTGTGCGATCACGCCCGGGGCGGCTCCGGCGTCTGAGGCCCGCGAGCGCGGCGGTGTCCACATCGTCGGCGGCTGCGCGGTCTTCCCGGCCGACAACCCGTGGAACCAGCGCATCGACAAGCGCCCGGTCTGGAAGTGGTCGAAGGCGATCGTCAGCAAGCAGGCCGCCGGTGCGCAGCTGCACCTCGACCTCGGGACCACGCAGGAGTACTACGGCATCCCGGTCAACGTCGTCGACGAGGACCAGCCCCAGCTGCCGCTCAGCTTCGGGGTCGACGGCGAGGACTACGGCGACGAGAGCGATCCGGGTCCCGTCTTCATCCCGGCCGACGCGACGATCGAGGGCGGGAGCGACGCCGACCCGGATCCCGGCGAGGGCGATCGGCATGTCATCGCCGTACGACGAGGGACGTGCGACCTGATCGAGCTGTACGCCGCAGAGCGGGTCCGCGACGGATCCGGAAATGTGGTCGGGTGGCGGGCCGCGGCCGCCGCACGGTGGGACCTGTCCTCCAACCGGCTCCGCCCGGCGCGCTGGACCTCCGCCGACGCTGCCGGGCTGCCGATCCTGCCCGGTCTGCTGAGCTACGACGAGGCCGCGACCGGCGCGATCACGCACGCCCTGCGCTTCACCCTCCCGTCGGCGCGGTACGCCTACACATGGCCGGCCCGGCACTGCGGCCCGTCGGGCAACACGGCCCGTGACCTGCCGGCGTACGGCCTGCGCTTCCGGCTGAAGAGGTCGTTCCCGACCAAGAGCTACACCGGCGCGGCACGAGCGATCGTGGTGGCGATGAAGCGCTACGGGCTGATCTACGCCGACCAGGGGTCGGCGATGTACGTCACCGGCACGGCCGACCCGAGATGGGAGGACGCACTCGACCAGTTCCGTGCCCGCCCCCTCGACGGTCGCTCGCTCGAGGTGGTCAAGCCGTGGCGAAGAGTGGTCCGCTGCTGAACCGCAATAGACTCGCCGCGAGATGAGTGACGACACCGCACACGCCCGCCCGGCCGAGACCTACGCCGAGGTCGAGGACGCCCTGCTGTCCCGCTGGCCCGAGACCAGGCTCGAGCCGAGCCTGGACCGGATCCGCGCCTTCACCGAGCTGCTCGGCGAACCGCAGCGGTCGTTCCGGGTGATCCACCTGACCGGGACCAACGGCAAGACCTCCACCAGCCGGATGATCGAGCGGCTCCTCCGTGCGCTCGACCTGCGGACCGGCCGCTTCACCAGCCCGCACCTCGAGCGGATGAGCGAGCGGATCAGCATCGACGGGGAGCACCTCACCGACGAGGAGTTCGTCCGTGCGTTCAACGACGTTGCGGCGTACACGCATCTCGTCGATGAGGACCAGGACCACCCGCTGTCCTTCTTCGAGACCATCGTCGGGATGGCCTACGCCGCCTTCGCCGACGCGCCCGTCGACGTCGCCGTCATCGAGGTCGGCATGGGTGGCAGCTGGGATGCCACCAACGTCGCCGACGCCGATGTCGCGGTGGTGCTGCCGATCGCGATCGACCACGCGAAGTACCTCGGCGACAACGTCGCCGCCATCGCCCAGGAGAAGTCCGGCATCCTCAAGGAGGGCTCCTACGCCGTCTTCGCCGAGCAGACGCCCGACGTCGCCGCCGTCCTGCTCGAACGCTCCGTCGAGGTCGGCGCGACCGTGGCCCGCGAGGGCATGGAGTTAGGTGTCATCTCGCGCGTGCCCGCCGTCGGCGGCCAGATGCTGAGCCTGCAGGGCCTGCATGGTCGCTACGACGACATCTTCTTGCCGTTGTACGGCTCCCACCAGGCCCAGAACGCCGCCGTCGCGCTCGCCGCGGTGGAGGCCTTCGGCAACGGGGAGCCGCTCGACGCCGAGATCGTGCGCGCCGCCTTCGCCGAGGTCACCAGCCCCGGTCGCCTCGAGATCATCCGTCGCAGCCCGTCGATCGTGCTCGACGCAGCCCACAACCCGCACGGTGCCGAGGCCACCGCCGAGGCGCTCGAGGACTCCTTCAGCTTCTCTCCGCTCATCGGCGTCATGGGTGTGATGGGCGACAAGGACGCCGACGGCGTGCTCGCGGCCTTCGAGCCGCACTTCCACCACCTGATCTGCACCCAGAACTCCACCTCCCGCTCGATGTCGGCCGCCGACCTGGGCGCCGCCGCGATCGAGATCTACGGCGAGGACCGCGTCACCGTCGTGCCCGACCTCGCCGAGGCGATCGACCAGGCCGCCACGCTCGCCGAGGCCGGCGAGGCGTTCGGCGACGCCTTCGGCGCCGGAGCCGTGCTGATCACCGGCTCGGTGGTCACCGTCGGGGAGGCCCGCGCGATGTTGAAGGGCCGTCGATGAGCGAGACCGACGCCACTGCACCGCCGAACACCGAGCGCTCGCCACGACGTGGCATGTGCGCGGCCGTGCTCTGCCTCGAGGCCATCACGATCGGCCTGACGACTCCGGTGATGATCACCATCGCCGACGTCGCCGTGGGCACCGCGCTCGTCGTCGGGGTCGGGCTCGCGGTCGCGTGCCTGCTGCTCGCCGGGATGCTGCGGGCCCCCTGGGCGTACGCCGCCGGCTACGCCATCCAGGTCGCCGCGATCGGCCTGGGCTTCGTGATCTCGATGATGTTCCTCCTGGGCGGCATCTTCGCCGCGCTGTGGGCCACCGCGGACCACCTCGGACGCAAGATCGAGCGGGAGAAGGCGGCCGCCTGGGCGGCGTACCGCGCAGAGAACTAGCGCGCTCTCGGGGCCGTGGCAAGGGGGACAATGTGACGAGGGACAGTCGAGCGTTCTGGACGTATTGGGGCGCAGGAACCCTGAGCAATGCGGGTACGGCGATCACGTCCGTCGCCCTGCCACTGACGGCCGTCACGGTGCTCGGAGCGACCCCGTTCGAGATGGGCCTGGTCGCCGCGGCGTCCTACCTCGCCTGGATCCTGATCGGCCTCCCCGCCGGAGTCATCACCCAGCGCCTGCCGTTGCGTCGCACGCAAGTGGCGTGCGACGTGCTCCGGGCCCTCGCGATCGCGTCGGTCCCCGTTGCCTGGTGGCTGGACTCCTTGTCGATGGCGCACCTCATCGCGACTGCACTGGCCATCAACCTGGCCGACGTCGTCTTCTTCGCGGCCAACTCGACGTTCATGGTGTCGGTGGTGCCGAAGGAGGAGCTCAACTCGCGCAACAGCCTCGTCTCCGGGACGCACGCGGCCACCCAGCTCGGCGGACCGTCGGTGGGCGGGCTCCTGGTGCAGCTGATGGGCGCCGTACCCGCTCTGGTCGTGGATGCCGTGTCCTACCTCGCGTCCGCGGTGCTGCTCATGCGCCTGCCCGAACGCGAGCTGCCACAACCCGCAAACCCCACCACCGTGCGCCGGATGATCGCCGACGGGTGGCGCTACGTGACTCGACACCCGGTGATGGCGCCCGCGACCTGGTGGGCCTGCGTCGTGAACTTCGTGTGCGGTGTGCAGATGGCGCTCTTCGCGCTGTACCTCGTGCGCGACCTCGATGCCCCGGCCGGCGTCGTCGGCCTGCTGCTGGCGACGGAGGGTGCCGGAGCGCTGCTCTTCGCGGCGCTCACGCCGTGGCTGGTCCGCCGTGTGGGCTCTGCGCGCGTCCTGCTGATCGAGGGCCTGCTGGGCGCCGCTGCCGCCGCGCTCATTCCGTGGGGGCACGGGTGGACCGGCTGGGCCTTCTTCGCCGTGGGCAACTTCCTGTTCGCAGGCTCCGTCGTGCCGGGCAGCGTCGTCACCCGCACCTACCGGCAGGTGGCGAGCCCGCCCGAGCTCCTGTCCCGCGTGATGGCCACCGTCCGCTTCATCTCGTGGGGCTGCATTCCGGTCGGCGCGCTGGCGGGAGGTGTGCTGGCCGAGATGGTCGGTGCGAGGACGACACTGCTGCTGACGGCGCCACTCATGCTGATCGGGCCCGTCATCGTGTGGCTGAGCCCGATCCGTCGGCTGCGCCACCTCGAGGACTATGAGTCGCCCGAGCTGGGGTCCGTGGTGGCCTGACCGACCGCCGCGCACTCCAGACATCTCGGGTCGCTACGCTCGCCCCATGACCGAGCGCTCCCTTGTCCTTGTCAAGCCCGACGGCGTACGCCGCGGCCTCACCGGCGAGGTGATCCGCCGGATCGAGGCGAAGGGCTACGCCCTGGTCGCCCTCGAGCTGCGGGAGGCAACGCCCGAGCTGCTCGCCGAGCACTACGCCGAGCACGAGGGCAAGCCCTTCTACGAGCCGCTCGTCGAGTTCATGCTGTCCGGCCCGGTGGCCGCGATGGTGCTCGAGGGGGAGCGCTGCATCGAGGGCTTCCGCTCGCTCGCCGGCGCCACCGACCCGACCGTCGCCGCGCCCGGCACGATCCGTGGCGACCTCGGCCGCGACTGGGGCCTGAAGGTCCAGCAGAACCTCGTCCACGGCTCCGACGCTCCAGAGTCCGCCGCGCGCGAGATCGGTATCTGGTTTCCCGGACTGTGAACCTCCTGCGGGTTCCGGCGCTGGCTCTGGTGCTGGCGCTGGGAGCCTGCTCCTCGCCGGATCTCGCCACAAAGTCGGGGGCCTCTGCAGGCTGTGGCGGCTTGTCGTACGCCGACGTGCGGGGCCCGGAGCCGGAGCCCCCCAACGGCTCGTTGCGCGACTATCCCGCCGCCGACGCGGTCTGTGATGCCTGGTGGCTGGACCTCGCCGGCGACTTCGTCCCCCAGGGCCTCGAGATCGACGGGTCCACGGCCTATGTCGTCGGCCACCGGGCCGCAGCAGTCGGCCAGAAGCTGTGCCAGGTCGCGGTCGTCGACCTGCCCTCGGGTCGGACCCGTGCGTTCACCGGGGAACTGGACGCGCGGGACGGCAGCTCGACGTGTCGCCACGGCGGCGGCGCTGCCCTCACCGACGCCGGTCTCTGGGTCATCCAGACCGGGCGGCTGTGGCTGCTCGACCCCGACCGGATCGGCAAGCCCGACCAGGTGCGCCGCGTCTGGGAGCTCGCCGACGAGGTGCGCGGCTCGACCATGGCGGCGCACGACGGTCAGCTCGTGATCGCGGGCTACCGACCCAACGGGCCGGGCAAGGCGCGGTGGTACGACGAAGCGTCGGTGCGCGCCCGCGGAGTCACCGACCTCGTGGAGTCGTCGGCCGGCGCCGGCCAGGTCGCGATGACGCGGTCCACCCTGGTGCCGGTTCGGCTTCAGGGGCTGGCGTTCACTCCGGGCGGGGTGCCGTGGCACGTCTCGTCCCGGATCTCGTGCGGGCTGATCCGTGCCGGACGCCGCACGTTCGACTTCGTGCCCGGTGCCGAGGACTTCGCGGTCACCCGGGACTCGATCTGGGTGGTGAGCGAGGCCAGCGCGTCGCCGTACCGCGATCCGGGCGGCGCACTCGTGCCGCGGCTCCTGCGTCTCGAGCGGGCCGCCGTGCTCGACAGCGGCGCCGCCACCTGCGAGTTCTGACCTGCGGGAGGGGCCAGCGGGTGGGGGAACGAGATCGGGCTCGCGGGCGCGATCAGCCCCGATCTGGTTCCCGAGCTCGGAGCATGCGGCCACTGGTCAGGGAAGTCCTGCACGTGTCAGGTGTTGCAACGCCTGACACGTGAGGGAGTCCCCGGATATCCGGGGACTCCAACAAGGCTGGGCGCTCAGGCCCTCCGGCCACCCCCGAGCAACCCGCCGAGCAGGTCACCCAGGATCGAGCCCGCACCCTTCCCCGCCGACGACGGGGTGCCGGCACCTGAAGCCGCGCCACCGAGGATGCTGGACAGGATCGAGCCGAGCACGCCTCCGCCGAGGGCGCCGTTCTTCTCGCCGACCTGCTTGGCGAGGTAGCTCAGCACGATCGGCGCGAGGATCGGGATCAGCTTCGAGACCAGGCTGCTGCTGACACCCGTCGAGCCGAGCTGGTTGACCACCTGGTCCTGGTTGGCCCCGAAGATGTGGGCCGCGATCTTCTGGCCCTCGGCCACGTCGACGTCGTTGACGTCGACCGGCGGGGTCGCGACGTCGTTGTCGTGCTGCGCGACCGCCTCGGCCAGGGAGGCCTCCCCGCCCGGGTCGGCAGCGTTGGCCTCGAGTCCTCCGAGCAGTGCGGGCAGTGCGACGTCCACCGCGCGGCGTACGGCGTCGGGGTCCTCACCGAGCTGGGCGGCGATCTGGTCGATGGGCAGGCTCGAGAGGAGCTCATTGATGTCAGCCATACGGGAAACCTAGACCCGCGCGTGTCCTCCCGGGAACCGGTCTGCGGGCTACCTACGCTGAGCCCTGGGTTCGGAGAAGTGCCGCGCCCACTTCCCCATACACACGCATCTCCAGCGAGGCATCGCAGATGGCTTCTAGTTTCGTCGGCCGCGACATGGCCGTGGACCTCGGCACCGCCAACACGCTGGTCTATGTCCGCGGCAAGGGCGTCGTGCTCGACGAGCCGTCCGTGGTGGCCATGAACACCACCACCGGCGAGGTGCTCGCGGTCGGCCACGAGGCGAAGAGGATGATCGGCCGCACCCCCGACAACATCGCCGCCATCCGGCCGCTCAAGGACGGCGTCATCGCCGACTTCGAGGCGACCGAGCAGATGTTGCGCTACTTCATCCAGCAGGTGCACCGGCGCCGCTACTTCGCCAAGCCGCGCATGGTCATCTGCGTGCCGAGCGGCATCACCGCGGTCGAGCAGCGCGCGGTCAAGGAGGCCGGCTACCAGGCCGGCGCCCGCAAGGTCTACATCGTCGAGGAGCCGATGGCCGCCGCGATCGGCGCCGGACTGCCCGTCCACGAGGCCACCGGCAACATGATCGTCGACGTCGGCGGCGGCACCACCGAGGTCGCCGTGATCAGCCTCGGCGGCATCGTCACCAGCATGAGCGTGCGCACCGCCGGCGACGACCTCGACCAGGCGATCATCGCGTGGATGAAGAAGGAGTTCTCCCTGATGCTGGGGGAGCGCACCGCCGAGGAAATGAAGATCACCCTCGGCTCGGCCTTCCCGCTGCCCAACGAGCCGGAGGCGGAGATCCGTGGCCGCGACATGGTCTCCGGTCTGCCGCGCACCGTCGTCGTCTCCAGCGCCGAACTGCGCCAGGCGCTCGAGGAGCCGCTCCACAACATCATCGACGCGGTCCGCGGCACCCTCGACCAGACGCCGCCCGAGCTCGCCGGCGACATCATGGACCGTGGCATCGTCCTCACCGGCGGCGGCGCCCTGCTCCGCGGCCTCGACGAGCGGCTGCGCCACGAGACCGGCATGCCCGTGCACGTCGCCGAGGATCCCCTTTCCAGCGTCGCCTTCGGCGCCGGCAAGTGCGTCGAGGAGTTCGAGGCCCTCCAGCAGGTGCTCGTCTCGGACGTACGGCGATTCTGATGGCCGGCTTCGGGGGAGGCGGCGCGACAGGCGGCCGCGAGCGCCGCTGGCGCGGCATGGACCGGCTCGACTCGCGCAACCGTCCGCCACGGTCGCTGCTGGTGGCGCTGGTCCTGGCCAGCGTCACGCTGATCACGCTCGACTTCCACGGCGGCACCGACTCCCCGGTCGAGCCCGCCCGCCGCGTCCTGGGCGAGGCCTTCGGCCCGGTCGAGGCCGGCACCGCCGCCGTGATCCGCCCGTTCACCGCCGTCCCGAGCTGGTTTCGGACCAAGGGCACGCTGAGCGACGAGATCCGCGACCTGGAGGCCGAGAACTCCGACCTCAAGAGCCAGGTCGCCACGGCCGGCTTCGACAAGAACCGGCTCGAGGAGTACGACGGCCTCACGCAGTCCGCCGAGAGCCTCGGCCGGGCCCTGGTGCCGGCCCGGGTCGTGGCCTACGGCTCGTCGCAGTCCTTCAGCAACACCGTCACCATCGACGCCGGCTCGCAGGCCGGCATCGGCCCCGACATGACCGTCATCAACAACGACGGTCTCGTCGGGCGCGTCCTGCGCGTCACGCGCACCACCGCGACCGTGCTGCTGATCATCGACCAGGAGTCCAACGTGGGCGGCCGCGTCGGCTCGAGCCTGGAGGTCGGCTTCGTGCAGGGCCGGGGATCGGTGGCCGACGACGAGCTCGACCTGCGCCTGGTCGACGACGCCGTCATTCCGGCCAAGCACGACACGGTCGTCACCTGGGGCAGTGCCGAGGGTCCCTACCAGCGTGGCGTCCCCGTCGGTCGGGTCACTGATGTCTACAGCAGCCTGATCGAGAGCAGCCAGCGCGCCGTGATCGAGCCCTTCGTCAACTTCTCCGCGCTCGACGTCGTCGGTGTGATGGTGCCGACCGGCACGACGAGCGACCGGGCCGTGATCGAGGCCGACGGAGCAATGAGATGACACGCTTCCGCGCGGTCGTCGCCGCCCTCGCGATCTCGGTCGCGCTGATCCTCCAGGTCTCCCTGTTCCCGCACTTCGCGTGGCACGGCATCGTGCCCAACCTGTGCCTGCTCGTCGTGGTCGCCGCGGCGCTGACGATCAACGCCCCGTCCGCGATGCTGCTCGGCTTCGCCGCGGGCGTGGCCCTCGACCTCGTCCCGCCCGCCGACCACGTCGCCGGTCGCTGGGCGCTCGCCCTGACCGTGGTGGCCTTCCTCGCCGCCCGGGTGCGCCAGGACGTGAAGCCGACGGCCACCGCCGTCATCGGCACCGTCGCTGCGGCCTCCTTCGTCGGCACCTCCATCTTCGCCCTCACCGGCCTGCTGCTCGGTGACAGCGGCTCGGTTCCCGACCTGCTGCTGGTCATCGGCGTGGCCGTCCTGTGGGACGTCCTGCTCACGCCGTTCGTCCTCCCGCCGCTGATGCGGCTGTTCTCATCGCTCGATCCGCAGCTGGCGACCGCCTGATGGCCGTCTCCGGTTCGCAGAAGAGCCGCCTGCGCCTCGTCGTCGTCCAGGCCCTCGTCTTCTCCCTCTTCGCGACGCTCTTCGTCCGGCTCTACTACCTCCAGGTCGTCGGCGGCGAGGGCTACCAGGCCCAGGCCGCCAACCAGTCGGTCCGAGACGTCGTCGTCCAGCCGCAGCGCGGACTGATCGTCGACGACCAGGGCCGTCCGCTGGTCGCCAACCGCACGTCCTGGGTCATCTCGATCGACCGCAACCTGGTCGACAAGCTCGCCGAACGGCAGCGCACCGAGCTCATCCGCCGTGTCTCCGTGGTGGTCGACGAGACCTCCGAGGAGATCGAGAAGAGGCTCGTCACCTGCGGCCACGAGGGCAGCGTCCGCGGCACCTGCTGGAACGGCTCGCCCTACCAGCCCGTCCCGGTCGCCAGCGACGTGAGCAAGGACGTCGCCCTGCGCGTCCTGGAGCAGCCGGAGGACTACCCCGGCGTCGTCGCCGAGCAGCAGAACGTCCGTGCCTACCCGCGCCCGTTCGGGATCAACCTCGCGCACGTGCTCGGCTACCTCAGCCCGATCACCGAGGACGAGTACGACGCGGCGCAGGACGCCGACGACCAGTCCCTCAACGGCGCCTCGAGCGTGGGCCGGGCCGGCATCGAGAAGCAGTACGACGAGTGGTTGCGCGGACTTCCGGGATATCGCCGGGTCGCGGTCGACTCGATGGGGCGCGTCCTCGGCGACGACGGCACCATCGAGTCCACGCCCGGCGACACGCTCGTCACCTCGATCGACGCCAAGGTCCAAGCCGTCGCGGAACGCGCGCTCAAGGAGCGGATCAAGATCCAGCGCGCCACCTTCGACCCCGTCACCGATCGCAACTACGAGGCAGACTCGGGGGCCGTCGTCGTGCTCGAGGCGAAGACCGGCCGGGTCGTGGCGATGGTCAGCCAACCGACGTACGACCCGGGCGTCTGGGTCGGGGGCATCAGCACCAACGAGCTCGAGCGGCTCTACTCCGAGAAGGCCGGGACCCCACTGCTCTCGCGCGCCACGCAGGGCCAGTTCGCCCCCGGCTCGACGTGGAAGCCCTTCATGACGGCCGGCGCGCTGAAGAACGGCTACCGCACCGACAGCACCCTGACCTGCCCCTCGGGCGTCCAGATCGGCAACCGTGTCTTCCACAACCACGAGTCCTCCGCGATCGGCGGGCCGGTCACCTTCGCCAAGGCGCTCGAGGTCTCGTGCAACACCTTCTTCTTCCAGATCGGCTACAAGTACTGGCAGCAGTTCGGCAGCGACGAGGCCGACGTCAACGCGAAGGACCCGCTGGTCGAGGAGGCCCAGACCTTCGGCTTCGGCACCCGCACCGGCATCGACATCCCGGGCGAGGCGCCCGGCCGGATCGCCGACCGGAAGTGGAAGCGCGCCTACTACGAGTCGATGAAGGACTACAACTGCGGCATCGCGGCCAAGCCACAGGACGCGAAGACCAGCGACTTCGTCTACCAGTACGCCCGCGAGTTCTGCATCGACGGCTACGCCTACCGCGCCGGCGATGCCGCCAACTTCGCGATCGGGCAGGGCGACACGATCGTCACGCCGCTCCAGCTGGCGCGCGCCTACGGCGCGATCTCCAACGGCGGCACCCTCTACGCCCCGACCGTCGCCAAGGCGCTGGTCAGCCCGAGCGGGGAGGTGCTGCGCCGGTTCGCGCCGCGCAGGACCGGCTCGGTCCACGTCCCGAAGAAGGACCTCGGCTACATCGACGAGTCGCTCAAGGGCGTCACCCGGGTCGGCACGATGGCCTGGAAGATGGGCGGCTTCCCGCTCGACGACGTCGTCGTCCGCTCCAAGACCGGCTCCGCCGAGGTCTACGGCAAGCAGTCGACCGGGTGGGTCGCGTCCTACACCGAGGACTACGTCGTGGTGATGATGATGAGCCAGGCCGGCACCGGATCCGGCTCGGTCGGCGAGGGCGTCCGCAAGATCTGGGAGGCGCTGTACGGCATCGAGGGCGAGGACGTGCTGCCCGCCAGGGAGGCCATTCCCGGTGTCGTGGCCCCGAGGACGCTGCCGACCTTCCTCGACGACGGCTCGATCCTGCCGCCCGTGAAGGAGGACTGATGAGCACCCCGACCTCCGGTCGCACCACCTTGAAGGCGCCCGGCCTCGACTGGCTGCTGATGGTCGCGGCCCTGGCCCTCGTCTTCATGGGCACCCTGCTCGTCTGGTCGGCGACCTCGACCCGCGAGGACCTGACCGGCGGCGAGACCACCGCCTACCTCACCAAGCAGCTCGTCAACGTCGCCATCGGCCTGGTGCTGATGGTGACCGTGATGGCCACCGACCACCGCTGGGTGCGGATCACGGCGCCGCTGTTCTATGTCGGCTCGATCGTCGGGCTCGCCCTGGTGCTGGTGGCCGGCTCGACGATCAACGGCTCGCGTTCATGGATCCAGCTCGGTGGCATGTCGATCCAGCCGTCGGAGTTCGCCAAGCTCTCCGTGGTCGTCGGGATGGCGCTGCTCGTCGCCGAGCGCACCGAGGGTCGCTGGCGGCGCGGTGTCCGCTCCGTCGAGGTGATCGGCATGCTGGTCATCGCCGGCCTCCCGGCCGCGCTGATCATGCTGCAGCCCGACCTCGGCACCATGCTCGTCCTCACCGCGACGGTCTTCGGGGTGCTGGCCGTCTCCGGCGCCGACCGCCGCTGGCTGATGGGCCTGAGCGTCGCCGGCATCGCCGCGGCAGCGGTCGCAGTCTCCGCGGGCGTGCTGAAGGACTACCAGGTCGACCGCTTCATGGCCTTCACCAACCCCGGCCTGGACCCGCGCGGCGCCGGCTACAACACCGAGCAGGCGCGCATCGCCGTCGGCAACGGCGGCCTCTTCGGGCAGGGCCTCTTCGACGGCTCCCAGACCCGGTCGGGCTTCGTCCCCGAGCAGCACACCGACTTCATCTTCACCGTCGCCGGCGAGGAGCTCGGACTCGTCGGCGCCGGTCTGCTGATCGCCCTGCTCGCCATCGTCATCTGGCGCGCCCTGGCGATCTCCGCCGACACCGACGACATGTTCGGCCGCCTCGCGGCGGCCGGCATCGCCTGCTGGTTCGGCTTCCAGGCCTTCCAGAACATCGGCATGTGCCTGGGCATCATGCCGGTCACCGGCGTCCCGCTGCCCTTCGTGTCGTACGGCGGCAGCTCGATGTTCGCCGGCATGCTGGCGCTCGGCCTGCTGCAGAACATCCACCTGCGCTCCTCGGCGGCGCTGCCCACCCGGCTGCTCGCGACACCGCGGGTGCTGGTCCGCCGCTAGTCCCTCAGCGCGCGGCGGGCAGCGCCATCGTGAACGTCGCGCCGCCGTGCGCGTTGGTGAAGGCCGAGATGCTCCCGCCGTGGCGCGCCACGATCGTGCGACACAGGGACAGTCCGAGCCCGGTGCCCTCGACCCCGTGTGCGTGCTCAGGGGCGCGGTGGAACTCCTCGAAGATCAGCTCCTCCTGGCCCGCGGGCAGGCCGAGACCGCGGTCGGCGACCTCGATCCGGATCCAGCCCGCCTCGTCGTCCTCACGCGACGTGATCTCGAGATGGGCAGGGTCGCCCGGGCGGGCGAACTTGACGGCGTTGCCCACCAGGTTGGCCAGCAGTTGCTGGACCAGGTCGCGATCTGCCTGTACGGCGTGTGGCGCGTCGACCTCGATCCGCGGACCGAGACACCCCTCGCCGCCCGTCGCGACATCGACCGGCTCGGGCAGCAGGTCGGTCGCCAGCTCGGCCAGGGGCACCCGCTCGGGCGACAGCTCGCCCTCGCGCACGACGGTGTAGTTGATCCAGCCCCCGATCACGCGATCCATGCGGCGACTCGAGGACACGGCGCGCTCTAGCAGCGGTCCCACGTCCTCACCGTCGGCGGCGGCCTCGTTGGCCAGCTCCAGCCACCCGTGCAGGCTGGTCAGGGGAGTGCGCAGGTCGTGCGAGACGATCCCGGCGAAGCGCGACAGCTCGGCGAGGCGGTGACGCTGGTTGGTCACGTCCGTGATGAGGCACATGATGTCGGTCTCGGAGATGGGCCACGAGCCGATCTCGAGGAGCCGCCGGTCAACGTCGTGGTCGATCATCACGGTCGAGGTGTGGCGGCGCCGGCCGGCCGAACCCGGGAGGTCGAGGTCGACGAGGGGCTGGCCGTCCAGGGCGCGCAGGCCCAGGTAGGCCGCCCAGCCCTCCGGGGGGCGCGACGGCAGTGGCCGGCCCAGCAGGCTGCGCGCGGCCGGGTTGTGGCGCACCAGCTCACCCGCGGTGAAGAGCATCATCCCGTCGGTCATCGAGTCGAACACCTGGCCGAGGAGCCGCGACTGGGCGTCCGCATCCCGACTCAGCGCGCGTTCGGCAGCGAGCGCGCGCTCCCGCTCGTCGCGCAGGAGGGCGAGCTGGAGCGTGATGAAGGTGCTCGCCGTCAGCAGCAGGTCCACGATCAGCGAGGACGGCAGCACGCCCTCGTAGGTGAACTTGTCAGCGGCGGTGAGGGCGAGCACCCCGGCCGCGAGCGACTGCATCAGGGCGTGCACGGCCGCGCCGTACGGCGTCAGCATCACCCCTGCCCACACGGCCGGGATCAGCAGGAACCAGCTCAGCGGGAGGTCCACGCCGAGGAACACGACGTACATGCAGGCGAAGGACGTCGGCACCAGCAGCCCCAGGCCGACGCGCGACGTGCGCGGGAAGGAGCGCCAGAGCTCGCGGTCCCCGAAGAAGAAGATCAGGAACGTAGCCCCGCCGATGAATGCGAAGACGGTGCCGCGGATGACCCACCAGAGGGTGAGCACCTCGGCGTCGCCGATCGACTGGCCGGGGAAGCCGCCCAGGAGGGTCAAGAACGTCGAGGCCACGACCGCGGCCCCGGCAATGGCGGCCAAGGACCGCGCCCCGCGCGGCGCCCAGCCCGGGGAGTCCTTCACGAGGGCATAGACGACGACCATCACCCAGCATGCGGCCGTGTTGAGCACAGCCACGACGGCCGCTTCGAGCGCCGGGTGGGCGAGGGCGATGCCCACGAGCCAGAAGCTCGTGGCCATCAATGTCGTCGTGGTCGCGGCGGTTCGACCGGGCCGACTGTGGCCGTCCCAGACCAGGGTCAACGCGATGAAGCCGATGCCGAGCGGGGGCCACAACTCGTTGGGCACCCCGGTGGTCGGGTGCTCGCCGAACGCGACCGTGCATCCGATCAGCCAACAGACCAGCACGAACTGGATCCGGCGGTCGGTCCCGAGACCTCGTTCCATCACACCTCCAACGCTGGCCCAGCCTACGGCCCGGGTCTCGTGGAATCGGCACTCACCCGCCTGAGCGCGACTTCTTCTTGCGGGGCTTGGCGTCGCGGGGCTGGGTGGGGCAGTCCGTCGAGGCCGGGACCACGAAGTCGGCGAGCAGCCGTGAGTGGTCGGAGATCGCGGAGCCCAGCACCTGCGCGCGCTGCGGCACGATCGTCGGGCTGGCGAGCAGGAAGTCGATGCGCGAGCCGTTGGGGCCGGTGCCCTCGGGCCCGGAGCCGACCGACCACGCGTCCACCAGCTGCGCAGTCAGGGGGGCGAGCGTGGGGGTGCTGATCGTGGCGTTCATGTCGCCGCCGAGGATGATCGGGTTCTCCTCGTTGGCCAGGATCCCGGCGACGTGGCGGGCCTGCGCCTCCCGCAGACCGGGCAGCTTGTTCTGCAGGTGCGTGTTGTAGATCCGCACCTCCTGACCGCCGATCTCGACACCCACCCCGAGCAGCCCGCGCTGCTCCCCGCCGGGGCCGTTGGGGAGGAGGTAGTTCTCGGAGCCGAGGATCTTGAAGCGCGAGAGGATCGCGACGCCGTACTCCCCGTTGCCCGAGGTGACGTTGGCGCCGAAGACGTGGTCCATCCCGAGCGCCTCGGCGAAGTAGGCCGCCTGGTCGATGTTGCCGGTGCCGCCCTTGAACCGGTCGATCTCCTGCAGCAGCACGATGTCGGGGTCGACGGCCGCGATCTCGGCGGCGACGGTGGCGATCCCGCCGTAGGAGCGGTGGGTGTTGAAGTCGAGGACCGTGACCTCCACCGACTGCTGCAGCTTCTGGCACGCGATGGCCTCGATGCCGGGCGGCGGCGTGGGGATCACGTCGGTCTCGCCCTTGCCCGGCTTGTCGGTGGGCAGCGGCACGACCGTGCCGCTCGGTGAGGGCGACGGTGTCGAGGTCGGCGTCGGCTCGGCCTGCGGCCGGTCGTTGCCGCGGGTGCGGTCGAGCACGACGAGCGTCGTGATGATGCCGAGGACGAGGAGCAGCAGGCCGGCGCGGATGAGGAACTCGCGCTTGGTCACTGCTTCCCCCCGGAACGTTTCTGTCGTACGCCGCATCGCTGTCGGGGAGAAGTGTGCCGTAGACCTGCGGGAACTGCGCAGGGCCTCCACATCCGGCGTACCCTTGGCGGTTGCTCCTTCCCTGCCAGTCCTCGAGGTGTTTCTCAGTGTCCGTCGCTGTCTCTCCGGCATCGGTCTTCCCCCAACTGGAGTCCCGGCTCCCGTCCGTCCAGAAGCCGATCCAGTACGTCGGTGGCGAGCTCAACTCCACCCTCAAGGAGTGGGACTGCGGTGGCGACACCACCGTGCGCTGGGCGCTGATGTATCCCGACGCCTACGAGGTCGGCCTGCCCAACCAGGGCGTCCAGATCCTCTACGAAGTCCTCAACGAGCGCGACTGGATCGTGGCCGAGCGCACCTACGCCGTGTGGCCCGACATGGAAGCGGTGATGCGTGAGCACGACATCCCGCAGTTCACCGTCGACCAGCACCGCCCGGTGCGCGCCTTCGACGTCTTCGGCCTGAGCTTCTCCACCGAGCTCGGCTACACCAACATGCTCAACGCGCTCGACCTCGCGGGCATCCCGCTGCACGCGGCCGATCGCACCGACGACGACCCGATCGTGCTCGCCGGTGGCCACGCTGCCTTCAACCCGGAGCCGGTCGCCGACTTCATCGACGCCGCCGTGCTCGGTGACGGCGAGGAGGTCGTGCTCGCGATCTCCGAGGTCGTGCGGGAGTGGAAGGCCGAACGGACCGGGCACTCCGCCTCCGCTGGATCAAGGGACGAGCTGCTGCGGCGCCTCGCGGTCAGCGGCGGGGTCTACGTCCCCAAGTTCTACGACGTCGTGTACGCCGCCGACGGCACCATCGAGGCCGTCGTGCCCAACCGTCCGGGCATCCCGTTCCGCGTGGCCAAGCACACCCTGATGGACCTCGACGCATGGCCCTACCCGCGCAAGCCGCTGGTCCCGCTCGCCGAGACCGTGCACGAGCGCTTCTCCGTGGAGATCTTCCGCGGCTGCACCCGTGGCTGCCGCTTCTGCCAGGCCGGGATGATCACCCGCCCGGTCCGCGAGCGTTCGATCGAGACGATCGGCGCGATGGTCGAGAACGGGATCCGCACCACCGGCTTCGAGGAGGTCGGCCTGCTCTCGCTGTCCAGCGCCGACCACACCGAGATCGCCGAGGTCGCCAAGGGACTGGCCGACCGCTACGAGGGCTCCAACGTCTCCCTCTCGCTGCCCTCGACGCGCGTCGACGCCTTCAACATCACCCTCGCCAACGAGTTCTCCCGCAACGGACGCCGTTCGGGCCTGACCTTCGCGCCCGAGGGCGGCAGTGAGCGGATGCGCAAGGTCATCAACAAGATGGTCAGTGAGGAAGACCTGATCCGCACCGTCGCCGCGGCGTACAGCCACGGCTGGCGGCAGGTGAAGCTGTACTTCATGGTCGGCCTGCCCACCGAGACCGACGAGGACGTGCTGCAGGTCGCCGACCTCGCGAAGAAGGTCATCGCCAAGGGCCGCGAGGTCACCGGCCAGAACGACATCCGTTGCACCGTCTCCATCGGTGGTTTCGTGCCCAAGCCGCACACGCCGTTCCAGTGGGCCGCGCAGCTCGACCACGAGACCACCGACCGACGCCTCAAGAAGCTGCGCGACACCGTGCGCGACGACAAGCGCTACGGCCGAGCCATCGGCTTCCGCTACCACGACGGCAAGCCCGGCATCGTCGAAGGACTGCTCTCGCGTGGCGACCGTCGAGTGGGCGGCATCATCGAGCAGGTATGGCGCGACGGTGGCCGCTTCGACGGCTGGAGCGAGCACTTCTCCTACGACCGCTGGATG
>JBDSPC010000048.1:0-6526 GCA_039914485.1 Nocardioides sp. | reverse complement strand
GCGAAGAGCATGGCCGCCAGGGTCTTGGCCCAGAACAGCTGCCCTCGACTCGCCGAGCGGGTCAGCACCGTCTTCCAGGTGCCGTGCTGGTCCTCGCTGGCGAAGATGTCACCGGCCACGATCGCCGTCAGCAGCGGCAGCACCCACTGCGACGCGAAGCCGAGGATGAGCAACGCCATGGCAAACCCGTTGTCGATGGCGAAGCGGCCGAAGAGCGTGTCCTTCGGCGGCCGCGACTGACCGTGCATGACGACCACGACCACGATCGGCAGCACCAGGGCGCCGATGAGTACCGCGAGGGTGCGGCGCTGCGCCCGGAGCTTCCTCAGCTCCCAGCGGAGCACCGAGCCGAGGCCAGGCCGACGACGACGGGTCGCGGTGGCGTCGGATTGCACAACGGGTGGTGCGAGCTGGGTGGTCATCGGACTACCTCCAGGTCTGTGTCGGCGTTGGCCGCAGCGTCGGCATCGCCGTCGGTGAGCATGAAGAACAAGGCCTCCAGTGGTGTCTCGGTCGCGGTGAGGCCGAGGAGGTCGATGCCGGCCCGGACGAGAGCTGACACGTAGGCAGAGACGTCGGGTTGGGTCCCGGTGACGACGAGGGCCGCCTCGGGGTCTCGTCGTACGGCGACGCCCGGGTGCTGCCCGGCGAGCGCGAGTGCTCCGTGGTCATCCGTAGTGGCGAGGACATGGCCTGGGGCGGGAGCCATCGTCCGCAGGGACGCGATGGTGCCGTGGAACGCGACCGTGCCACGTCGCATGATCGTGACGTTGTCGCAGATCTCCTCGACCTCGGTCATGTCGTGCGAGCTCAGCAGCACCGTGAGTCCACTGTCGGCCAGTCTCTTGACCAGTGCGCGCATGTCGCGGATGCCTGCGGGGTCGAGGCCGTTGGCCGGCTCGTCGAGGATGAGCAGTCTCGGTTCGCGCAGCAGGCTGGCTGCGACTCCGAGGCGTTGTCGCATTCCGTAGGAGTAGCCGCCGACCTTGTGATCCGCACGGTCGGTCATCTCGACGAGCTCGAGGACCTCCTCCAGCAGCCCCTTGCGCAGACCGCCGTCGAGCAGGCCGAGTCCCGCCAGGTTCTGGCGACCGGTCAGGTAGGGGTAGAACCTCGGGCTCTCGATGAACCCGGCGACGCCGTCGAGGACGCCGACACCGTCCTCGTCCCAGGTCTTGCCCAGGACCCGCACGGTTCCGGAGTCGGGCCGGATGAGCCCGAAGAGCATGCGGAGGAAGGTGGTCTTGCCGGCTCCGTTGGGTCCGAGGACGCCGTACACCTCTCCCGCGGCCACGCGGACCGAGATCTTGTCGACGGCCCGCACGGACCCGAACACCTTCGTCACGTCCGTCGCTTCGACGGCCAGAGGAACATTCATGTACGCAAGGTAGGAGTCCGGACGTGAAGGGATGATGAAGGCGACCTGTCACCCTGCATGGTGGGCGGACACTTTCTGGGAAAGGAGGACCGGCGATGCGAATCCTCGTGGCCGAGGACGACCGCCGGCTCGCCGACCTGCTGGAACAGGCGCTGCGGGAGGACGGCTGGGAGGTCGAGGTCGTCCACGACGGCAGGTCTGCCTACGTCCGGGCGCTGCCCGACGGCATCCCCCATGACGTCCTCCTCCTGGACTGGACGCTGCCGGAGCTGGACGGTCTCACCGTGTGCCAGCGGCTACGCGCGATCGGCGTGACCACCCCGGTGCTCATGCTCACCGCTCGCGGCGACGTGCGAGATCGCATCGACGGACTGCAGGCCGGCGCCGACGACTACCTCCCCAAGCCGTTCGACCTCGGCGAGCTGCTGGCCAGGCTGCACGCACTCCGGCGTCGTTCGTCGTACGTCGAAGCCGGGCTCTACCAGGTCGACGACCTGCTCGTCGACCCGGCTGCACGGCGCGTCTCGCGGGCGGGCAGCGAGATCGAGCTCTCGGCGCGCGAGTTCGACATCCTGCACCTGCTCGTCTCCCGGGCCGGGCAGGTCGTCTCGCGCTTCACCATCCTGGACGAGGTCTGGGACGGCGAGACCGATCTGCGCAGCAACGTCATCGACGTCCACCTCGCCGCGATCCGGGCCAAGATCGACCGCCCGTTCGGCACCCATACGATCACCACCCTGCGCGGCGCCGGCTATCGCGTCGATCCGGCTGGGCAGAGCCAGTGACCCGGCTTCCGCTCCGGGTGCGCCTCGTGGCCGGCTTCCTGGCCGCCATGCTCGTCGTGCTGACAGCGGCCGGCGCGTTCGTCTACTGGCGCGTGGAATATGCACTCGACCGAGGGCTCGACACGGAGCTCTCCCAGGCCACGACCACCATCAATCCCCTCGTGGCCGCCGACGGCACCATCACCTCGCCCGCGGCTGCGTCGGCCACCGGCGCCGGTTGGCAGGTCCTGGACGGGACCGGTGCCGTGCTCTCGTCGGGCGGGCCCGCGCCGGCCACACCCATGGTGGCCGCGCGTTCACTGCCGCCCCCCGGCGGTTCCCGGACCATTGAGATCGGCAGCCTGTTGCCGCGTGCGGACACGGTCTTCCGGGTCCGTGTCACCTCGCTCGACGACTCCGGGATGTACCTCCTCGTCGGTGTCCGCCGTGACCACCGGGACGAGGCCCTCCGCGAGCTCCTGCTGCAGCTCACGCTCGCCGGACTCGGTGCGCTCGTCGTCGCCGCGATCGTCGGCGACCTGCTCGCGCGTGCAGCCCTCCGGCCCGTCGAGCGCTATCGGCGACGTGCAGCGGCGATCGCCGGGGGCGCAAGTGGCCTGCGCCTCGACGTGCCCGCCGGCAGGGACGATGAGGTCACCCGTCTGGGCCACACGCTCAACCACATGCTGGACGCCCTGGAGCGATCTCTGGAGCACGAGCGGCGTTTCGTCAACGATGCGAGCCACGAGCTCCGCACCCCCCTCACCCTGCTCACGAGCCGGATCCAGCTGGCCCAGCGCCGCCGTCGAAGCGCCGATGAGCACGAGCAGGTCCTCGACGAGCTCGGCGTGGACGTCGCCCGGCTCGCCGACCTGGCCGAACAGCTGCTCGCCCTGGGAATGGCCGGCGAGCCGGCCGCCGACATCTCAGACGTCACAAGTGTCGTCGCAGGCATCGTGGAACGCCGACGCCTGGCGGCTCCGGAGATGGCACGCCGGATCACGACCGAGCTCCCGGCCCACGCGCTTCTCGCGGCGATCGACCCGACCACCCTGGGCCGGCTGGTCACCAACCTGGTCGACAACGGCCTCAACCATGGACAGCCGCCCATTCTGATCAGGGCGCGTCGCACCACGGGTGACCCGGGGTGGGTGGTGATCGAGGTCCAGGACGCCGGTCCCGGCATGGATCCCGAGATGCTCGCTGAGGCGACCCGCCGCTTCGCGCGCTCACCCGAGGCGCGCAGCCGCCCCGGCGCCGGTCTCGGCCTCGCACTCGTCGAACAGTCCGTCGTCGCAGCCGGCGGCGCGCTCCGCCTGTGTTGCCACGGCCACCACGTGCACCACGGCGCAGGGATCGCTGACGACTGCGACCATGGCGACGCGATGACGGCGAGCCTCTGGCTCCGAGCAGACTGACGCCACACGGCTCTCCGAATGGTCTGGACCGGGCGCCCTCTTGGTCCTGTTCAGCAGGCGGACCGGAGCGCGCGCTGCCACGATCGGCGCCATGCGCATGGCTGCCCTTCGCCGTACGGCCACTGCCAGCATCCTCACCGTCCTCGCCTCGGCGCTGATCGCCGTTGTGGCGCCGCCTGCCTTCGCCCAGGCGACCCGCACGTGGGTGTCGGGCGTCGGCGACGACGTCAACCCCTGCAGTCGTACGGCGCCGTGCAAGACGTTCGCCGGCGCGATCTCCAAGACTGCGGCCGGCGGCATCATCAGCGCGCTCGACAGTGCCGGCTTCGGGGCGGTGACGATCACGAAGTCGATCACGCTCGACGGGACCGGCACCCAGGCCTCGCTGCTCGCGTCCGGGACCAACGGCGTCTTCATCAACAGCGCCACCGCCGACGTCGTGCTGCGCAACCTCGACATCAGCGCGCCCACCCAGCCCGCCGGGTGCAGCGGCATCAACGGCGTCCACGTGCTCGCCGCCAACTCCGTCCGCCTGGACGGTGTCACCATCGCCGGCTTCCAGCGCGGGGTGAACCTGCCGCTGACCGGCGCCAACGCGGACGTCTTCGTCGACGTCAGCCTCAACAACATCGACGTGCGGAACAACTGCGTCTCGGGTGTCCACGCCGAGCCGGCCGCAGGCAAGCAGACGCGCGTCGTCCTCGACCAGGCGCGGATCAGCACCTCCAACCAGGCGCTGCTCGTCGGTCCCGGCGCGGAGGCGTGGGTCGCCAACTCCAACCTGAGCCTCAACAACGTCGGGCTCGTCGCGAACGGCGGCGCCAGGATCCACAACATGTGCGGCAACACGATGGTCGGCAATGCCACGGCGTCGGCGTTCACGGATGTCGCCGCCGAGTGTGCGCCCGTGGTGATCCCCGAGCCCGCTCCGGCACCCCCGGCTCCCGCTCCCGTGGTGATCACCTCTCCGCCCGTCGTCACGACCGTGACGGTGCCGACGCCCGCCGTCTACTGCGTGGTGCCGAAGCTCAAGGGCCTGAAGACCGCGGCCGCGAAGGCCGCCCTGACCAAGGCCGGCTGCGCCCTGGGCGCGGTGGGCAAGAAGAAGGCGGCCGCCTCCAAGAAGGGCAAGGTGCTTCTCCAGGCCGTGCCTGCCTCGACGGCCGTCAAGCCGGGCACCAAGGTCGCCGTCAAGATCGGCAAGTAGCGGTCGGGGAATATCCCCCGAGCACGCTCGTTGGGCCTGGTGTGCGAGCACCGGTGACCCACGGAGAGACGTTGACGCGTCGACGCGTCGTGGACCTGCTGCGCACCAAGAGCTCGCGCTGTCGTCCCTGACGAAGCCGCTGTCAGCCCTGTCCCACCGCCCGACACCGGCGCCACCCGCTGGGTCGCGCTCGTGTGACGAAAGGCTATCTTGTCACTATGACTACTGCACTCTCGGAGCAGCCGACCCGCAAGCTCCGCCTCCCCTCGTTCGGCATCCAGGTCCTGATCGGACTCGTGCTGGGCGTCGTCCTGGGCCTCGTGGCCCGCTCGATCGGCCCCGACGCGGTCGATGACCCCAACTGGCTGACGGAGACGCTCAGCACCGTCGGCGGGGTCTTCGTCACCCTGCTGCGCACGATCGTCCCGCCCCTGGTCTTCCTCGCGATCGTGGCCTCGATCGCCAACCTGCGCGACGTCACGGGCGCCGCCCGGCTCGCGTGGAAGACCCTCACCTGGTTCGCCATCACCGCACTGATCGCGGTCTCCATCGGCATCGTGCTCGGGCTCGTCCTGCAGCCCGGCGACCACGCCAGCGTCTCGGCCGACGTGGCTGCCGCACCGTCCAGCACCGGTTCGTGGCTCGACTTCCTGACCGGCATCGTGCCGGCCAACGTGCTCGGGCTCGAAGGCAGCGCCGGCGACGACGGCTCGGTCGGGCTGTCGTTCAACGTGCTGCAGATCCTGGTCGTGGCGATCGCCGTCGGCATCGCCACGCTCAAGGTCGGCGAGGCGGCCGACCCGTTCCTGGCCGTCGTCCGCTCCGCGCTCGCCGTGGTCCAGAAGGTGCTCTGGTGGATCATCCTGCTCGCGCCGATCGCCACCGTCGGCCTCCTCGGAAACGCCGTCGCGACCTACGGTTGGGACGCCCTCGGCTCCCTCGGCACGTTCACCGTCGCGATCTACCTCGGCCTCGCGCTCGTGATGTTCGGGGTCTACCCGATCCTGCTGCGCCTCAACGGGCTCTCGGTGAGGCAGTTCTTCTCCGGCGCCTGGCCCGCGCTGTCGCTGGCGTTCGTGTCGCGGTCCTCGATCGGGACGATGCCGGTCACCGAGTCGGTCACCGAGCGGAACCTCGGCGTACCTCGCGCGTATGCGTCGTTCGCCGTACCCCTCGGCGCGACCACCAAGATGGACGGCTGCGCGTCGATCTACCCGGCGATCTCGGCGATCTTCGTGGCCCAGTTCTTCGGTCTGGACCTCTCGATCACCGACTACGTCCTGATCGTCTTCGTCTCGGTGATCGGCTCCGCCGCGACCGCCGGCGTGACTGGCGCGACGGTCATGCTGACGCTCACCCTGTCGACGCTCGGCCTCCCGCTCGAGGGCGTCGGCCTGCTGCTCGCGATCGACCCGATCCTGGACATGGGGCGTACGGCGACCAACGTGGCCGGGCAGGCGCTGGTGCCGACACTCGTGGCCAAGCGGGAGGGCATCCTCGACCTCGACGCCTACAACGCGCGCCGCACCGGCACCGCGTGGCGTGAGGACGCACCCTCCGAGGCGCTCGCGACCGCGTCCTGAGGCGGGTCTGAGCAATCGGCGGGCCGGCGTGGGGAAGAATGTCCGCGCTGGCCCCCGTAGCTCAGCGGAACAGAGCGAGTCACTTCTAATGACTGGGTCGCAGGTTCGAATCCTGCCGGGGGCGCCGCGCACCGTCGTGCCGCGCGACACGCTGCGCAGCCTCCGCAGCGGCGGCT
>JBDSPC010000035.1:0-16012 GCA_039914485.1 Nocardioides sp. | reverse complement strand
CCGCATCGTCGACATCGGCGCCGACCACGACGTCCTTGAGGCGGCCGGACCGGGAGCCGAGGTCGTCGACCTCCGGGGTGGGCTGATGTCGCCCGGGTTCGGCGACTCCCATGTTCATCCCGTGATCGCTGGGCTCCAGCTGGGCCAGTGCAGCCTCGACCACTACGAGTCTGCCGACGAGTGTCTGGCCGCCATCGCGGCGTACGCCGCGAAGCATCCCGAGCTGCCGTGGATCGTGGGAGGTGGATGGTCGCTGGCGCAGTTCCCCGGTGGGGCGCCACATCGTTCGGTGCTCGACCGGATCGTGCCCGACCGGCCGGTGTTCCTGCGGGAACGCGGCTTCCACGGCGCGTGGGTGAACAGTCGAGCCCTCGAGCTCGCCGGCATCACGGCCGAAACGTCGGACCCTGCGGACGGGCGCATCAAGCACGACGCGGACGGCGAGCCGTCAGGGATGTTGCACGAGGGCGCGGCCTACCTGGTCACGCGCGTCGCGCCACCGATGGATCGGGCTGCTCTCTACGACGGACTGATGCGTGGCCAGGAGCACTGCCTCTCACTGGGCGTCACCCAGTGGCAGGACGCCTTGCTCCGGCTGTTCGACGCAGGAGGTGCCGATGGTCTCGACCCCTACGCCGACGCCCTGGAGAGGGGGACCCTCCTCGCACGGGTCACCGGCGCGTTGTGGTGGGACCGAGACCGCGGCCTCGACCAGATCGACGACCTGCTCGTCCGCGGTGCTCGCCTGTCCGGCCACGAGGCACGGTTCCGGGCCAATGCGGTGAAGATCATGGTCGACGGCGTCGCCGAGAACCTCACCGCCTCGCTCAGCCGGCCGTACCGCGACAGCTGCGGGCACGAGACGGACAACTTCGGGATCTCCTTCCTTGATCGCGAGGTGCTCAAGGAGGTCGTCGCGGCGGTTGACGCGCTCGGTCTGCAGGCACACTTCCACGCCCTCGGCGACCAGGCGGTCACCGACGCCCTCGACGCCGTCGAGCACGCGCGAAAGTCGAACCCGGGCAGTCGCGCCCGGCACACCCTCGCCCACCTGCAGATGGTGCGCCCGGCCGACGTGCCCCGCTTCGCCGAGCTCGACGCCGTGGCGAACCTCCAGCCGCTGTGGGCCCGCTCCGAACCGAAGATGGACGAGCGGACCATGCCGTTCATCGACCCCCAGCTCGCCGAGTGGCAATACCCGTTCATGGACCTCCACAGCGCAGGCGCGAGACTCGCGGCCGGAAGCGACTGGCCGGTCTCGAGCGCCGACCCGCTGGAGGGCATGCACGTCGCCGTGACGCGGACCGCAGAGCACTCCCCGGCCGACACCGAACCGTTCCTGCCCGAGCAGCGACTCCCGCTCGGCATCATCTGGGATGCCTACACGTCCGGCGTCGCCTTCCTGAACGAGCGCGAGGACCAGGTCGGCACGATCCGGCCGGGCATGCTCGCCGACCTCGTGGTGCTCGACCGCAACCCGTTCACCGAGCCCGCGCACGAGATCGCAGAGACTCGGGTCGAGAGCACGTGGATCGACGGACGGTGCGTCTACCACCGAGCCTGACCAGGCGACGGGCCCGGTCAGATGCCCCCGGTCAGATGCCCGGTTGGAGACCCGGCGTCCAGCCCTCACGGGGGACAGCAGCGAGCAGCCGCTGGGTGTAGGGGTGCTCCGGAGCGTCGAGGACGGCGTCGACGACTCCGCGCTCGACGATCCGCCCGCCCTGCATCACGACGAGGTCGTCGGCGACCTGCCGGACGACGGCGAGGTCGTGGGTGACGAACAGGTAGCTGACGTGCGTCTCGGCCTGCAGGTCGGCCAGGAGGTTGAGCACCTGCGCCTGAACCAGCACGTCGAGCGCGGCGACTGCCTCGTCGAACACGATCGTGCGCGCCTCGCAGGCGAGCGCGCGGGCGATGCACACACGCTGCCGCTGACCCCCGGAGAGGTCGGACGGCAACGAGTCCAGGAGCCTGGCGTCGAGGCGGACGAGCTCGAACAGCTCGCGCGACCGGGTGCGCCGCTCGCTCGCCGAGAGTGAGGTGTGCAGCGTGAGGACCTCCTCGAGCGAGGCGCCGACCTTCTGCCGTGGGTCAAGGGACCGGTACGGGTTCTGGAAGACCATCTGGACGGAGCGTGCATGACTGCGCCGGTCCTTGGCGGTGCGGACCGACAACGGTCGGCCCTGGAACTCGATCGAGCCGGACGTGGGGACCTCCAGACCCATCAGCATCCGCGCCACCGTGGTCTTGCCGGAGCCGGACTCTCCGACGATGGCCAGGGTGGAGCGCTCCGGCAACGCGAACGACACGTCGTCGACGGCAACGACCGGCGGGCGCGGGCGCAAGCGCGTCCCCGGGAGGTACGTCTTCGAGAGGTGCTCGACCCGGAGCGCGGGTGCCTCGCCCCCGCTTGCGCTCGGTGGTTCACCCTCGGTGATCGTTGCGTTCTGGGTCATCATCAGTCGGCGTACCTCTCGTCGAACGCGCCCGCGGCAACGACGGGCAGCCGGTCCTGCCGACGTGTGACCTCGGGGCGACATGACAGCAGTGCCTCGGTGTACGGCTCCGAGATCTCGCCCGCATACAGCTGCGCCGGCGTCAGCTCCTCGACGACCCGTCCTCGGTACATGACCAGGATCCGGTCGCAGACCGCTGCCACCACCCCGATGTCGTGGGTGATCAGGATCAGTGAAGCGCCGTGCTCGGCCCGCACCTCGTTCATGAGCGCCAGGACCTCGGACTGCGTGGTGACGTCGAGGGCTGTGGTCGGCTCGTCGGCCAACAGCAGGCCGGGGTCATGCATCACGGCCGCCGCGATCATCACTCGTTGGAGCATCCCGCCGGACAGCTGATGAGGAAAGCTGGCGAGAACGCGCTCCGGGTCGGTGATCCGCACCCGCGCGAGAAGCGCGGCCGCACGCTCGGTGGCCGCAGCACGTTCGAGCCGAGGCGACCTCCGCCACGGCTCGGTCAGGAAGTCTCCCACCCGGTAGACCGGATTGATGGCGGCGTGGGGGTCCTGGAAGATCATGCCGACCTGCTCCCGGCGCAGTCCCCTCAGCCGCCGGGGCGAGAGGTCCATGACCGACTCTCCGTCGACGCGGACCTGGCCGCTCACCGAGGAACCACGCGGCGTCAGACCGATCAGGGATCGCAGGGTGAGGGTCTTGCCGGACCCGGACTCGCCGACGATCCCGACCGCCTCGCCCCGGGCCACGGTGAACGAGACGCCGCGCAGCAGCTCGGTCGGGCCATGTGTGGTCGGCATGACCATCCGCAGGTCCGTGACCTCGAGCAGGCTGTTCATCGGTGCCCGCCGTTCTTGCGCGTCGCGAGGATGTCGCCGAGCGAGATGAAGCAGACGACGGCGATGACGAGCGCGGTGCCGGCGTACAGCGACTCCTGGGGGTAGCCGCGAACGATGCTGCCTTGACCGGTCTGGATCAGCTTGCCCCAGTCTGCCGTGGGCTCCTGCACGCCGAGCCCCAGGAACGAGATGCCCGCGAGCTCGACCATGGCGTACCCGAACGAGGTGGTGACCTGCGCAAGGATCACGGGCCACAGATTCGGCAGGACGTGGCGGCTGCAGATGTAGAACGAGCCGAATCCCTGGGTCAGCAGCGCCTGCACGTAGGGCTCGTTGACCTCACGCAGGGCGGACGCGCGAACGAGTCGGCCGATCGCCGGGATGAACGCGATCGAGACTGCGAGCGCTGCCGTGATCAGCCCGGGGGACATGACCGCGACGAACAGCAGAGCCAGGAGCATCGACGGGAACGAGAAGACCAGGTCGAACAGTCGCCCCACCAACGAGTCCACCCAGTCGCGACGCCAAGCGGCGAGGATGCCGAGGGCTGTTCCGGCGGTCGTCGCGACCAGAACGACGACCAGCGGGCCGAGCAGCGCGGTCCGGGATCCGTAGAGCAGGCGGGAGAACAGGTCACGGCCGGAGGCATCGGTCCCAAGCCAGTGCTCGGCCGAGGATGGCTGAAGGACCTGGAGAACGTCGCCGCCGTTCGGGTCGTGCGGTGCTAACAGCGGGGCCAGGATGGCCATCGTCACCAGCAGGAAGGACGTGCCGGCGAAGAACCAGAGCCCCAGGCGCGAAGCCTGGTCGCCGCGCGTGGCTTGCCCGGCCGGGAGGACCGCGCTCACCGGTTGTCACCGATTCTGGTCCGTGGATCGATGATCCCGTACAACAGGTCAACGAGTGCGTTCGCCACGAGAAAGGCAGCGATCACGAGGATGCTGACGCTCTGGACGACCGCGTAGTCCTTGCGGGTGATCGCCAGCACCAGCAGCGAGCCGAGCCCGTCGAGGCCGAAGGCCTGCTCGACGATGACGGTTCCGGCAACCAGCGCGGCCACGAGGATCCCGGCGACCGTCGTGATCGGGAGCAGGGAGTTGCGCACCACGTGCCGCCGCAGGACTGTCCTCCTGTCCAGACCGCGGGCGATCGCGGTCGTCACGTGATCGCGGTGCTCCTCCTCCTTGATCGATGCCCGGGTCACTCGCGCCATGGCGGCGCTGCTCGACAGGGCGAGCGTGATCGCGGGCAGCGTCAGGTGGTGGAGACGGTCCAGGAACCCGTCGCCGCTGCCGAAGACCGGGAACCAGTTGAGATACAGCGAGAACACCGTGATGAGAACGATCGCGATGACGTACGACGGGGTCGCGAGCGCGATCGACAAGAAGACGGAGACACTTGTGTCCACCACCCGGCCGGAGCGGGCAGCGATCAGGCCGAGCGCGAACCCGAACACGACTACCAGGATGCTGCCGAACACGACCAGCAAGGCCGTCGTCGGCAGCCTGGAACCCACCAGGCTCGACACGTCCTCGCGAAACAGGAACGACGTCCCCAGGTCGCCGTGGACGAACCCGGTCAGCCAGTTCCAGTACTGCACCAGCACAGGGTCCTCGAACCCGAACTGCTCGTTCAGTCGCCGGACGGCGTCCGGGTCGTTGGCCCTGCCGCCGAGCATGATCTGCACCGGGTCTCCCGGAGCGGCCTGGAGGAACAAGAAGGTGAGGAAGCTCGCCACCAGCAGCGTCGCCGCCATCTGCCCGACGCGGCCGATCACGTCAAGGACCACCGCAATGGCGTGGCGTGGCAATGGCCGCACCACGGACGGGTCGATGACCGCCACACGTCCTCCTCAATGAATCGCCAGTCGTACTGGCTGCACACTAGGCGGGGCGGCGGCTGCGAACCGACGGTTGCCGCGCTCGATTCTGCATCACGGAAACTGGGGCGAGTCTCCGGCCGGCGCACCGTGGTTCGTCCCTAACCTGCCCGAGAACGCCACCCGGGCCGCCCGGGAACGGGCGCCAGAGGAAGGGATCCGGAATGAACCGCACACCCGAGAGGGAGGGCCCCGGCGGCCCCGCCTCGGCACGCCCCCCGCGTCGTCCAGCCCTGATGATGGCCCTGGCCTGCTCCGTGCTACTGCTGGGGGCGTGCAGCAGCCCGTCCCGGGAGAAGTCGAGTGCCCCGGCAGACCCCGACGAGTGGCTGATCGACACCCCGGCCGCGCAGAGTGCCCGGGACTCCGCCAGCTGGAACCTCCTGCTCGAGCCTGCCAAGCTCGACCCCGCTGAGAGCAGCAACTACGGCGAGAGCACGGTGCTCTCGAACCTCTGCGAGAGCCTCCAGAAGCAGAACCCCGACTTCTCGTTCAGCGACGGACTCGCCTCGGTGCAGGCGTCCGACGACGGCAAGAGCCTCGTCTACACCATCGATCCCGACGCGACGTTCTGGGACGGTGCCCCCGTGACGGCCGAGGACGTCGTGTTCAGCCTGACCCGCGCCTGGAAGCCGCAGGGCACGCCGTACTGGACCGCCTACTACGCGCACGTCGCCAGCATCGGGGCCACCGGTGACCGTGAGGTGACCGTCCAGCTCACCCAGCCCGACGTGCTGTTCCAGAAGATGATGTCCACGGCCGCCGGCGGCGTGGTCCAGAAGGCCTACTCGGAGCAGCACCCGACCTTCGGCACTCCGGACACTCCACCCATGTGCACAGGACCGTATGAGTTCGCATCGTGGAAGTCCGGCTCGAAGCTGGTCATCGAACGCAACGACGACTACTGGGGCGGGACCACCGCCGAGGTCGCGGCGATCACCTTCAACTTCCTTCAGGGTGACGCGACCCAGACCAAGGCGCTGACCGGCGATGCGATCGACGGCATGTACCAGCCTCCGTACAGCGGGCTCGGCCGGCTCGAGGAGCACGGCAACGTCTACTACGGGAAGAGCCTGTTGACGTTCTACGTCGTTCCGACGCGCAAGGATGGTCCCCTGCAGGACTCGCGGATCCGTCGGGCGCTGTTCCTGGCCCTCAACCGGGACGCGGTCGCCCAGACGGCCTTCGCCGGGGCCGGCGAGGCCTCGCGAAGCGTCGTCGCCAGCTCGGCGTACGGCGATGTAGAGGCCACGAAGAGCCCGACGCAGGGTGGGACGGAAGCAGATCTGACCGAGGCCAGGAAGCTCGTCGAGGAAGCCGGGTCGCCCCAGGAGGTGATCAACCTGGTCGGGAACCCAGGGATCAGTGACTCCCTGACCCAGACCCTGCAGGCGATGGCCGAAGCGGGTCAGAAGATCGGGCTGGATACCCGTTACAAGTCGGTCACGCTGGGTCAGTTCTACGGGCTCTTCGGCGGCCCCGACGGCTGGAAGGAGGTCGACGCTGACGGATTCGCCGCCCAGTACAACTTCCCGGTCGCCGACCCGCAGGCGCAATACCGGATCTGGGCCAACCCTGCCGACTTCGAGAACTACGGCGCGTTCGCGGACGCCGAGTCGACCAGGCTGATCGACGAGGCCAGCGCTGCGACCGACCCGGTCGAACGCGACGTCCTGCTCGCCGAGGCAGACGCTCGGCTCTTCGAGCTGATGCCGTGGATCCCCGTTGTCGACGTCGCCAGCACGCTGTACATGAACAAGGATGTGACAGGTCCGCCGGCGTCGTTCGTGAACTGGTGGTACCCGTGGGCGGCCGATCTCGGCGGGAGCTCGCCGAACTGATGGCCGGCAGTTCACCAGCTTCCGCGCCGGCTCGACGGGCGAGGGAATCGTGCTCTACTTCGCCTACGGCGTCGGCATGGGCCTGCTCGTCGGGATCGCCGCCGTGGCCGTCGCGCTGGCGCGTCGCGGCCTGGTGTCCGGGCTGCGACGCACCGGCCGGTGGGTGCCGCGGGTCGGCGGCGTGCTGCTCGTCGTCGACGCCTACGTCGCTTGGTACGGCGCGTGGGAGCTGCGCGTGCTCGGCGGCGACGACCCCGCCGAAGCGATGGCGGTTCCGCTGCTGATCGTGGGCACCTTGTGCTTCATGTCAATCGGACTCCTCGCCGGATCGGTTGCCAAGACGACCGAAGGCGCGGTCAACATGGCCAACTTCATCGTGCTCCCGATGGCCTTCCTCAGCGGCTCGTTCTTCCCGCTCGACGGTGCACCGGGATGGCTCCAGGTTCTTTCGCAGGGACTACCCCTACGTCATCTCAACGATGCGATGATGGACATGATGGTGCGCGGCGAGGCCCGGACCGCCGCTCTCGTCCCGATGGGGATCCTGGCCGCCTTCGCCTTCGCCATCGTGATCGCGGCGCTCGCCGCTCGCCTCTTCAGCTGGGAGAGCCAGTAGTCGGTCGCCGGCGACGTGCGGTCTTGACCAGGCCGTCGACCAGCACCAGCACCACGGCTGCACCACCCGCCAACGCCCAACCCGTTGGCTCGGGCCACGCGCCGCCGAGCAGGTGCGCGACGCTGGGGATCGCGAGGAAGGCGGCCAGCAATGCGACCTCGGTGACCACCGCTCCGATCAGTAGTCGATTGGTGGCACATCCCGATGTCCAGGGGGAGACACATGTGGTGCACCAGGAGCCCGCGAACGCGCTCGTCGAGGCGGGACGGAATGCCGACCTGGTTCTCCTGGCACATCGCACTCGTGACCCCCTCCACATCACCCGGCTCGGCGGAACGGCACGCGCGGTCCTCCAGCACGCCTCCTGTCCCGTGGCTGTGCTGCCAGTGGGCGCGGTGCCCGAGTCCGAGCCCGCCGTGGAGTTCGAGGAAGCCGGCCGGCTGCTGCGTTGACGCCCGTCTGGTCAGTCAGCGCCCGATGGTGTCCAGATCACGACGAGCGCCCCGGTCACGAGGTAGATCACCTGCAGGAAGTGGAATGCACGGATCGACGCCACCTCACCGACGATCCAGAAGACCATGATGGTCCCGGCCACGATGCTGGCGAGCTGCCAGCCGTCGGACTGCTTCATCAGGGCAGCTGCGGCTATCAGGGAACTGCCGCCGACGACTGCCATCAGGATCACGCCCGGGAAGTAGTTGCTGGGGAAGTCAGTGTCCCGGACCCAGGACGTCTGCTCCGGAATCCAGTCCGTCATCAACGCGAGACCACCGACGGTGGCGCTCAGACCGTTGAACAGCAGCAAGCCGAGAAGGATCTTGAGCCTGGGCCTCATCGTGCCTCTCCTTCCAGCGAGCCGGCGAGGAAGGCGACCACCCGCTGCTCCCACTCGGTGGGTGCTGTCTCGAGGCCCCGGGTGTGGCCGGCGCCGGGGACGGTCCACGTCTGGACCGTGTCGTTGCTCGACCCCTGGATGTAGTCGGCGGCGTGGCCCTCGTCTGGCACCTCCCCGGCCGTGATGAGCAAGAAGCGGGTGGGGTCGGGCCGAGCAGTCGCTCTCGACACTGATTGACGCAGGGAGCTCGGCTCGGGGGCCGCGGTCAGCAGGCCCGTGAACCAATAGGTGACCGCGTCGACGCGCTGCTGCAGCTCGCCGCGAACGCCGTACGCGTCGAGGTATTCCTTGTCGGCCGCCACCCTGTTCGTCGCGCCCTCGGCCACCACCGCTGCCACCCGCTCGTCGACCCCGGCGGCACCGATGGCCTGTTCGCCACCCATGGAGAGACCGAGCAGCCCGATTCCCTCCGGGGACACGCCGCGCTGCTGCGTCAGGAAGTCAACGGCTCCAGAGGCGTCGGATTCGCCGTCCCAGCCGAAGTCCATGGCGCGGCCCGCGCTCTCGCCGTGGCCGCGCCCATCGAAGAGCAGGACCCCGTAGCCGTGCCCGGCGAGCAGCGCCGCCTGCTCAAGCACGCCGGAGCGGGTCGACCCGGCCCCGTGCAGGAGCACCACGGCGGCGCCGTTGCGGGTCGGGATGTACCAGCCGGCCAACTCCTCGCCGTCGCTGCTGGCGAAGGTGACGTCCCGATAGGCCAACCCGAGGTCGGCCGGCGTCCGCCCGCCCAGCTCAGGTCGCGGTGCGTAGGACGCGGCCACCGCCTGGCCGAGCGTCCAGAGCGCCAGGTAGGTCGCGACCACCAGCAGGGCGATGACCAGCGGCCACCACCGCCGCCGGATGTCGGCCAGGATGCGGATCGTCATCCAGGCCGAGGCGACCAGTCCTGCCGCCACGAGCACGAAGCCCGCGACGGCCGGAAGGCTGAGCCCCTCCTTGACGAGGTGACGAGGGCCCAGCCCAACTCCCACAGCGAGCACCGAGACGCCGGTGAACAGCACGGCCAGCCGCACCACCCACCGGTACGCCGCACCGTCCGCACCACGAACTGGCCCAGGCACCGCGGGGCGGTGCCTGCGTCGGGTGCGGACGGTGGTGCTCATGACGAGCCGGACCCCATTTCGAACACCAGACGCGCCGGCACCCGACCGGCCAGGACCTCCTCGAAGCAGTCGTTGACGTCCTCGAGCCGACGACTCTCCGTCACGACTCGCGTCAGCCCACGGGCATGGAGGTCAAAGCAGGTCGCCAGGTCGCTGCGAGTCCCGACCAGCGAGCCGATCACCGAGATCCCCTTCAGCACCGTCTCGAACACGGGCAGCTCGAGCCGGTTGTCCGCGGGCAACCCCACGATCACGAGGCGGCCGTTGGGGTTGAGCGCGGCGTGGGCTGCGCGCATGGCACCGGGGGAGGGCACGGTCACCAGGGCGATGTCCACCCCGCCGAGCGCCTCCAGGGCGGCCTGCTGGTCACCGCGGGCGTCGACGACGTGGTCGGCTCCGAGCTCCTTGGCGAGCTGAAGCTTGTCGTCGTGCACGTCGACGGCAACGGTGCGTGTGCCGAAGATCCGTGCGTACTGCAGGCCGAGGTGGCCCAGGCCGCCGATGCCGACGACCATCGCGGTCTCGCCCGGTTGTGGGTGGGCGACCTTGAGCGCCTTGTATGTCGTCACGCCGGCGCACGTCAGCGGGGAGGCGTCGATCGGGGCTACCCCGTCGGGCACGGGCACGACGTGGCTGGCCCAGGCGACGGCGTACTCCGCGTAGCTGCCGTCCATGGTGTAGCCCATGTAGGACGGGCTGGTGCAGTAGGTCTCCCAGCCGTCCACGCAATACCGGCAGTGGCCGCATGCGTGGCCGAGCCAGGGCAGTGCGACGCGCTGCCCGACGGCGACCGGCAGGTCACCGTCGCCGAGCGCCTCGATGATCCCGACGCCCTCGTGGCCGGGGATGAGCAGGTCCTTGGGCTTGACCGGCCACTCGCCGCGCGCGGCGTGGATGTCGGTGTGGCACAGCCCGCAGGTCTCGATGCGGACGAGGACCTGGCCGGGTCCGGGCGTGGGGATCGGGACATCGCGGATCTGCAGCGGTGCGCCGAGCTCGGGGACGACAGCAGCCTTCATGGGTTCCTCCTGTTGATGGATCGGATGGGTACGGCGATGAGAACGGCGCCCAGCACGAGCAAGAGGCCGGCCAGGACGAACAGCACCGCGATCACGGTCGCCAGCACGGGCACGTCCGCCCCTGCCGAGACGTCGGCGGCGATCACGGCCGAACCGTCGGCGTTCATGATCACGGCGGTCCAGTCACCCTCTTCGAGGGTCCAGGTCAGCTCCGGCTCGGTGCCAGTCGACTCGGCGACCCAGAAGGTCTGCTCGGTCGGCAGCGTCGCGGGTGCCCCGCCTGTCGATGAGCGGTAGACCGGGTCGCCGTCGCGGACCTCGACCAGCGTGTCGTGCTGTACGCCGGCGAGGTAGGCGCCCACGTCTTCGGCCGACGCGATGCCGACGAACAGCTCAGTGCCGCCGGCCTGCTCGACGCTCAACCGCACGTCACCGATCACCGCGTCCGGCAGCCGCTCGAGTGTCCCGTCGGTGCGGAGATGCGCGTCCTCGGAGGTGATCGCGAAGCCGTCCGTGGCGAGCCGATCCTGGGGAGTGGTCAAGAACCCGTCGGCGTCCCGCGCCATCTGGTCGGCGGCGACCAGCGCCACGCCACCGCTGGCAAGTCCGAGGGCACCGAACACCAGCAGTGACCCGAGGACCAGCGAGGCCACCCGGCCGGCCGTCCAGCCGGTGCGGGGTGCTCCGGGCTGGGGAGACGGCGGAGTGTGAGACGCGGTCGGCGGCGGAGTGCTGGCAGGGGGCAGGCTAACCACCGGCGGTTCGTGGCCGCCCTGGTCCAGGCTGAACGGTGGGTAGCGGTCCGTCATCAGGGCGACGTAGCCCGCGACCCGCAGCACCCACCGGTTCAGGCCGATGACGAGGTCGAAGATCGCCCGGGGATAGCGGCCGGTGAACAGCAGCACCACCCCTGCGACCAGCACGAGCAGCCCGATGAGGCTGACGCTGAGCAACGGCTCCTCGTCGGCGCCCCGGACGCCGTACCCGAGACCTCCGAGGAACAGCCCGACGACGAGGTAGTGGGGGATGGCCAACAGCCACCACTTGACCAGCACGAGCCCCCGGGACAGCCGCTCGGGGTAGTCGACCTCGAGATGGGCGGGATAGTCCGGCACGTCGGCCAGGGTGAAGGGCGGATACCGGTCCGTGCCCAGAGCGCCATACGCGTAGTAGGTGACGCGCCAGCTCCAGCGCATGACCCCGACGTTGAAGTCGAACAGCGCCCGCGGGTAGTGCGCGGTGAACAGGATGCTGAAGAACGCCAGGACGCTGGCGACACCGAAGGCGAGCCAGAGAAACACCAGCACGACGTAGTGCGGGATGGCGAGAAGCCACTTGACGAGCCAGAGGCCGCGGCTCAGCCCTGGGTCGAGCTCGGCATTGACGTGAACGGGGTAGCCCGCCGGAGCCGTCGAGGCGGTCATCGTTGGTCACTTCCTCCGAGCTGGGTCGGCCCCTGCCCGTGAGCTGCTCGCATCCCAGCCAGTGACTGGCCCCAGGCATGCGCGCGCTCCGCCTCGCCATCGAGGAGCGGACCGGACATGTCGTTCACGTAGAAGCTCATCGTCTCCACGAGTCGCCCGAGATGGTGGTGGCGCACCTCCTTGCCCGCCGCCTTGGCGGCCGATCCGGGGAGGTGGCGGACGGAGCCGACTCGGGTGTCGAACGTCGCGATGTTCAGGTGGCTGGACGTCGGCAGCTGCTCCAGCCACTCACGGATGCCGGGCGCCGCGGGATTGGCGGCCGCGCCCTTGGCGATTGCGTCGCGCCGTGTCGACGCGCGAGTCAAGGAGAACGCATGCGTCGGCCCGCCCACGACGAGCAGGTCGATGCCCTCGGGCACCGGTGTGGGTGCCTCGGCCACGCCGACGAGAGTCACGCCCTCTCCGACCCCCCGCGCGACGGCCTCGGCCACAGCCTTGGTGTTGCCCCACATCGACTCGTAGACGACCAGGGTGTTCATCATCGTGTTCCTTCCTTCTCGGTCGTTTCAATGGCGAGCCTTCGCCACCAGGCGGTGAGTAGCCAGGCGCAGGCGAGCAGCAACACGAGGCTCGGAGCGGCGTCGGGGCCCAGGTGGACCGGCCCGTCTGTGGCGAGCGCATAGGCGGGACCGGCCCACAGCGTGGCGAACAGGGTCAGGATCTTGATCAGGGTGACGACGGAGAGCGGGGGACCCAGCCTGCGGCCGCGCAGGAGCAGCACCCCGACCGCCGCGACGGCAGGCAGCACGACGACCAGGTCGAGCACGAACACCGGGTACGGCGCCCCGCCGACGCCTTCGGGGTCTGGGACGCTCCCGGTGAGCGCGACGGGCAGCAGAGTGCTGAGCCAGAGGCCAGCGAACAGCACGGCGACCACCACGAACGTCCACCCGGTGCTGCGGCGGAGGCGGGTCGAGACGACTTCCGGCCACACCATCGTGGTGAGCCGCCACAGGCCGACCAGCAAGGCCGCACCGGCGACCGACTCGATCACCACATAGACGAGGAACACCCTGTTCATCGGCACACCGGTCAGGTAGATCGCGTAGCTGTAGACCACGTAGGCCAGCAAGCCCAGCCACGCCAGGAAGCGCGTCGGGGCGAGCTGGCTCGGGCGGGCCAGCGCCACGAGCAGGCCGGCAACGATGAGGCTGCCGACGTCCTGGCCGCGTGCCGCGAGCACCGTGGCGTCAGGCAGGGAGCGGTACGGGTCGGTGGCCAGGAGGCCGTACGCGGAGGCCGCGACGATGCCGATCGCCACCACGATGCTCGCCGCCAGCATCGCGGGTGTCCGAACGACCTCCCGGGTGAGCGCCTCAGCGGTCGGTCGACCGATGATCTGTGAGCCGCTCATCGCTACCCCCTCCCGGACCCAGCCAGTTGAGCCCTCCCTCCATCGTCGGGATCCGCGCTGGCCGGAAGCAGGGGCCACGGTCCCTGGCCAGGGCGCCAATGGTCCCGACCGAGGAGCGGCCGGAGCACCGGCAGCCGACTCCGCGGCGGCGCTCCGGGTGGAGGTCCGTGACTTCCTGCACGGCCTCCCTTGGTCCCGCCGGTCCGGGCCCTTGGCCCCTTCGGGGATGCTCCTGCCGGTCACAGGCTGGAGGCATGACCTCTCAGCGAACCCCTGCGGCCGTGATGACATCAGCGGGCGGGGTTGAGACTCCTGATCGAGCTGCCGGGCTTGCGGCAAGCGCCAGGCACGCCTGCAAGACCTACGGTACTGGCGAGACGGCGGTGATCGCCCTCGACGACGTGACGCTCGACCTCCCACCGGGTCAGTTCACGGCCATCATGGGCCCCTCGGGGTCGGGCAAGTCGACCCTGATGCACTGCCTGGCCGGCTTGGACACGCTGACGAGCGGGCAGGCTGTCATCGGCGGTACCCACCTCGCCTCACTCTCGGACAGGCCGGGGGCGTGCTGGCGGCGATCGGACCCGCGCGTCGAGCGAGCAAGGTCGATGTCCTCCGGTCCATCACGACGGAGTAGTGATGGAGCGTCTGACCCCGTTGTCGGCAGCATTTCTCGAGGCCGAGGCCGAGGACGTCGACGGCACCGCATCACTGGCGATCGGCTCGTGCGCGATCTTCGCGGGGCCCGCACCGACGTACGACGAGTTCGTCGGCGCCATTGCGGGCCGCCTCTCGTTGATTCCGCGCTATCGCCAGAAGCTGCGCAGGGCCCCGTTGGATCTCGCTGCGCCGGCCTGGGTTGACGACACGGACTCCGACGTGCGCTGGCACATCCGCAACACCGCCCTTCCTGCACCCGGCGGCCGGGACGAGATCGCCCGTCTGATGAGCCGGGTGATGTCGCGTCGGATGGACCGCAGTCGCCCGCTGTGGGAGTACTGGTTCTGCGAAGGACTGGCGGGAGGTCGCTGGGCGTTGCTCTCCAAGATCCACCACAGCATGGTCGACGGCGTCTCCGGGACCGACCTCTACCACCTGGTGCTCGACCCGACCGCAACACCACCATCCGTCGTGCCGGCGGGGGGCTCCAAGAATCGCTGAAAGCGGCCAACGACTGCCAATCGTCAATTGTGCCTCTGACCTGCGGTCTCACTGATTTTCGACGTCGTCCGACGACCCCTCGGTCGCTCTCTCGCGGCGGTAGCGCGGCTCGAATCCGGTCGTGGGTACAGGTCCGACAAGGGGCGGCTGTGACCGACCCGGAGGCGCCGTCACGCGTACGTGCGGGCGGTCTCGGTGAGAACGTCCTGGAGCGCCAGCTCGGCGGCGGCCCGGACGCGTCCGGGCCGGTGCGCCATCAGGATGCGGCGGGCGGGGGCGGTGTCTCCCAGTGAGATCACTCGGACGTCGGGGTGCTGGTTGACGGTCGCGGTGCGCGGTGCGAGGGCAATGCCGAGGCCGACGCTGACCATGGCCTGTGCCTCTTGGTAGTCGTTGGCGTGGAAGGCGATGGTCGGCGTGAACCCGGCAGCCATGGCACTGCGTTCGAGTACCTCGACCACCGGGTGGCCCTCCGCGCGGATGATCCAGGGCTCATCGGCCAGGTCGGCCATCTTCACGGTGCGTCTGCGCGACAGCCGGTGGGTGGCGCCGACGAGCAGGACGGTGGGGTCGGTGAAGAGCTCGGTCAACTCGAACTCCTCGTTGTCGACCCGGTCCCACTCGTAGTCCCAGAGCAGGGAGATGGCGACGGTGCCCTCCTCGAGCAGTCGGACCAGACGCTCCTCACGTCCGCTGCTGATGGTGAGCTGGATGGCGGGGTAGAGCTCGCGGAAGCGGCGTACGGCCAGCGGTAGGAACGAGCTGCCGACCGTGGGAAAGGTGCCGAGGGTGACGCTCCCGCGCCGCACTCCTGCGATGTCCGCGAGGTCCGCCTCCGCCGCTGCGAGCTGCCGCACCACTTTGCGTGCATGCCGCGCCAGCACCAGTCCCGCGTCGGTGGGGGTCATGCCGCGGGCGTGGCGGTCGAGCAGGGGTTGGCCGACCTCCCTCTCCAGTGTCAGGAGTTGTTGGGACACGGCGGACGGCGTGTAGCCCAAGGCGGTCGCCGCGCTGGTCACGGAGCCCTCCTCCACGATGGCGAGCAGGACCTGGAGACGTTTGACGTCGAGCATGACTTCAGTGTGCCTGAAGGAGTGCTTCACGGCCATGAAGCGGGCTCCAGCATCCCTAATAGGCCTTGGATGGGCGCCTGAGAAGGATGAGCCCGGACCAAGGATGAAGTGTTGCTACATGCTGCGGTGCAGATTCGTGATTGTGCTACAGGCCATGCGCGCTCAGTCTGGTGACCGCTCGGGAACGACCCGGGCGGTCAGCCCAGGAGGCCGGATGCACGAGATCCCCGCGACGTGGATGCGCGGCGGGACCAGCAAGTGCTGGGTCTTCCGCCGC
>JBDSPC010000032.1:0-7267 GCA_039914485.1 Nocardioides sp. | reverse complement strand
AAGACCGTCGGCGGCGCCATCGCCTCGTCGATCTTCGCCATCGCACTGGCCTCCACCGGCTCCCTCGGAGACCCCACCGAGGGACACGCTCCGCTGAGTGGCTACCTCACCGTCTGGGCCGTCTGCTCGGTGGCCGCGCTGCTGGCGGCGGTTGCGTTGTGCGCCGTACCGAAGACCGCGTTCGCGGACTGACGGCAGGGCTTTCCTCGGCTGCTTTGATGGCAGGCATGACTACTGCTGACCGCGCTTCCGAACTCCTTGCCCTGCACCTCGCTCCCGAGCTGCTCACCGTCGTCAACGTCTGGGACGCGATCAGCGCCAAGGTCGTCGCCGACACCGACGGCACCAAGGCACTCGCCACCGCCAGCCACTCGATCGCCGCCACCCTCGGCTATCCCGACGGGGAGAGGATCCCGGTCGAGGAGATGATCGACATGTGCCGCCGGATCGTTGAGCAGACCGACCTGCCCGTCAGCGCCGACCTCGAAGGAGGGTACGGCGATGCGCCCGACACCATCCGGCGCGCGATCGGCGTCGGCGTGGTCGGAGCCAACCTCGAGGACCAGATGAAGCCGCTCGCCGAGGCTGCCGCCCAGGTGGAGGCCGTGATGGCGGCCGCCGCCGCGGAGGGCGTGCCCGACTTCGTGCTCAACGCGCGGACCGATGCCTTTCACCTGGGCCGCGACCGCGACCGGGGCGAGGTGCTCGCCGACGCGGTCGAGCGCGGCAAGGCGTTCCTCGATGCCGGCGCGCCGGTCATCTTCGTGCCGGCGATCCTCACCGAGGAGGAGATCGTGACGCTGGTCGATGCCTTCGGCCCGCAGCGGCTGACCACGATCGCGATCCCCGGCACCCCGTCGCTCGAGCGTCAGCAGGAGCTCGGGGTCGGCCGCGTCTCCCACGGGCCGCTGTCGCAGAACGTCGCGCTCACTGCGCTGCAGGAGCTCGTCGAGGAAGTGCAGCGCGGAGGCGGCGTGCCCCGATCGATGCGGATCCTCAACTGACCTAACCGCGCTTCTCGAGCACCTGCGTGAAGTGCCCGCGGCTCTCGTCGTCGAGGTCGTCGTGCGCCAGGGCAGCGCGCATCTCGGACAGGTCACCCATCCAGGCCGCGAGCAGGGAAGGGATCAGCAGGCCCGAGCCCGACCTGCTGACGCTGATCGGGTCCCCCGGCCGGATCACGCCGGGCGAGACGACGGCGAGATAGGTCCCGGCCCGGCCGCGAGCGGCGAACCGCTTGACCCAGCCCTTCTCCCCCATCCGCTTCGCGAAGGTCGAGCACGGCACGCGGGGTGCACTGACGCGCAGCACCGCGCCTCCGATGGTCCACTCGTCGGCGTACTCCGAGGAATCCACGTCGAGCCCGAGGGTGGTGATGTTCTCGCCGAACATGCCGTCCGGCAGGTCGCGGCCCAGCTCGCCCGACCAGTGGTCGAGCTCCTCGCGGGCGACGGCGTAGACCGCCTGCTCCGCGCCGCCGTGGTGCCGCCCGCTGCCGATGAAGTCACTGGCGACCCCGGAGAATCCCGAGTCGCCCGGACCTCGTCGCCTGGGGCCGGGATCGGCGACCTCGATGAGTGGGACGGACGCCTTCTCGATGCCGGTCGGGGTCACCTTCCCGCTGCGGGGCGACGGTGCGCCGACGTTGACGCTGAGGACGGAGGCCATGTGCGGACTGTAGGCGTGCGGGCCCGGGCGACGCCACGGGATTCTGACGGAGGACGGGGCCCCGGCATGATCGCCGGGGCCCCGTCAGCTGAGCTGGGTCAGTTGGCGTCCGGCGCCACGCACGCAGCCACGGTGTCGGTGCTGATCTCGGTCAGCGCCTTCTCGTCCGCGTCGGAGGGCTCGTAGTCCTCGTCCCTGTCGACCATCGCGTTGAGCGCGTCGTCGGAGAGGTCCGACTCGTGGAAGGCCTTGGCGACGCAGTCCGCCTGCTCCTCGGGGATCGAGAAGTCCTCGCCGCCGATGTCGCCGCCCTCGCTGAGCACGGTGCTGATCTCGTCGACGGACGGTCGTCCGCCCCCACCTCCACCGCAGCCGGCAAGCAGAACGACGGTCGCCGCCAGCGCGATTCCGAGCTTCCTGGTCATGTGATTCCCCCACAGTGTGGCCGGGCGAGTCCCGGCAGCTGACAGGAACCTAGCGGAGAGTCACTCCCCGCCCGGACGCTGCTCGACCTTGCTGAAGGGCGACTCCGGCCGCTCGAGCAGCACACCGTCCACGCGCAGGTCCACGAGCTCGTTGTAGAAGGCGACCCGATCCGCGACCTCGGCCACCGCGGGCTTCGGCTCGGCGTAGGACCACGCGACGTTGCGAAGCTCGGGCGGCCCGGGGTAGCTCCAATATGCGCCGGTCGTGCCCTTGTAGGGACACATCGAGACGTTGTCGGTGGCGCTCAGCAGGTCGAGCCGCACGTCCTCGCGCGGCAGGTAGTAGCGCGTCGGGAGGTTCGTCTCGAGCAGCAGCACCGGCCGATCGCTCTCGGCCACGACCTCGGTGCCGATCGTCACCGAGACGTGGCGCGCGCTGCGCAGCGTCTCGACCCGCTTGTGCGGATCGCGCGGGTGCCCGGCCACGACCTCCTCGTCCTCGGTCCACGTCAGCACGCCGGGCTCCCAGGTCAACATCACCCGGTCGGGCAGGTCCTCGAGGCTCCACGCGCCACACTCCACGACGTCGTCACCGGCCACCACGTCGTACCACTCCCGCACCGGCAGGTGCGGTCCGAAGAAGAAACCTCCGGCGTACGCCGCAGCGCTGGCCGGACGCAGGACGCCGTCCGCCACCTCGTCGCGGGCGAAGCCGTAGACGGGTGGGAAGCCGCTCTGCCACACCAGCATCGGGTCGCGCGTCTCGACGATCACCACGTCGCCCAGGCGCCCGCGCACCCACTTGTCGATCCACTCGGTACGGGCCTGCGTCATCACTCGATGATCGCACCGGTGCCGGTGCTCATCGACCCCACAATTGGCGAGCCGATTTATCGTGGACCCATGGAGGAGTCCATCAACGACGAGCAGCAAGGCCACGACGAGGCGGAGCGCGCGAAGCGCTCGAAGGAGACCGCGGCAGCGGCACGCATCAACAACCAGTCGCAGTGGGTCGAGCAGCAGCTCCGGATCGCGCAGGAGCGCGGCGACTTCGACAACCTGCCCGGCGCCGGCAAGCCGCTCGAAGGCCTCGGCACGGAGCACGACCCCGACTGGTGGCTCAAGAAGCTGGTCGAGCGCGAGCACATCAGCGTCCTGCCGCCCGCGCTCGCACTGCGCACCGAGGACCTCGAGCTCGACGACCGGCTCGACCTGATGTCCACGGAGTCCGAGGTCCGCCGCGAGGTCGGGGACTTCAATGCGCGCATCCTCAAGGCGCGCTACACCAGCTTCGACGGGCCGCCACTCATCACCATGCCGCGCGACGTCGACGAGACCGTAGAGGCGTGGCGCGATCGCCGTACGGCGAGGATCGAGGCCCAGCGGGCGGCCCGAGCCGCCGAGCCTGCACCGACGCCGCGCCGAGGGCTCTTCCGACGCCGTTCCTGATCAAGGTCGGGGATGACGAGGGCCGGGCCGCGCTCCTACGCTGAGGCATGCGCCCAACGACCAGGGCACCCGAGGACTGGCACGGGGTCGTCGAGGAGATGTCCGCCCGCGAGGGCGACCTGTCCGCAGACGAGCTCGACGTCCTGGCGCGTGCCCACTGGTGGGTCGGCAACGTTCCCGAGTCGACACGGGTCGAAGAGCTCGCCCACCACCGACACGTCGCCGCCGGCGACCTCGCGGCCGCAGCCGAGTCCGCGCTGCGGGTCAGCGAGCAGTGGGGAACCCGCGGCGACGTCGCCCTCTTCACCGCCTGGCTGGGCACCGCGCGCCGCCTGCTGGCTCAGCAACCCCGCGGTCGGATCCACGGCTATGCCGACTTCCTCGGCGCCTTCGTCGACCTCAACTTCGAGGGCGACACCGAACGTGCGGCGGCGACGGCCTGCGACCTTCGATCACTCGCCGCCGACCAGCACGACGCCAACCTGGACTGCTTCGCCCTTGCCCTGACCGGCTTCGCGGCCGTGGTCGCGGGCGACCTGAGTGGCTTCGCGGCGCTCGACGAGGCGATGATCCCGGTCATCAGCGGTCGGGTCGACGCGCTGTGGGGCGGCGACGTCTACTGCTCGGTCATCCACCTGTGCGAGGCCCTGGGTGACCTGAGCCGGATGCGGGCCTGGACCGACGCACTGGCGCAGTGGGCGGCACCGCTTTCGAGCACCTTCATGTATGCCGGGATCACGCGCCTTCACCAGTTGCAGCTGCTGCGCGCCGAGGGCGAATGGGACCGCGTGGCGGCGGAGCTGGAGTCACAGAGCGCGGCACTCGTCGGTGCACACGGTTGGCTCGCCGGCACCGGCTACTACGAGCTCGGCGAGATCCACCGAGCACGCGGCGACGACGAGGCGGCCAGAGCAGCCTTCGCCCGGGCCCGGTCCTTCTGCATCGACCCCAGCCGGGGGCGGCGCTGCTCCAGCACGCGGACGGGGACACCGATGCCGCGCTCTCAGCCCTGCGAAGCGCCCTCGCGGAGAACGGTCCGCTCGGGAGGGCGCGGCTCCTCGAGGCCACGGCCCGCGTCGCCCTCGCGACCGGAGATCTGGCGCTGGTCGCCGAGATGGCGGCGGAGGCCGAGACGACCGCGCGCCGGTTCGGCACCCCGGGGCTCGTGGCCGGCGCCTCCCACGTGCGGGCGCTGTGCCACCTCGGGCGCGGGGAGTACGGCGACGCGCAGCGCAGCCTGGACGCAGCCACGCAGGTCTACCGCGAACAGCACCATCGCCATGCCATCGCCCGCGCGCACGAGGATCTCGCGACCGTGTGGCGCGGAGTCGGCGACGTACGCAAGGCGACCGCCGAGACCGCGACCGCGGCTGCGATCTACGAGCGGCTCGGGGCGGCTGCCGACCTCGCCCGGCTGGCGACCCGTGATCACCCCGGTGGGCTGACCGACCGCGAGGTGGAAGTGCTGGCCCGGGTGTCGGCTGGCCTCACCAACAAGGAGGTTGCGGCCGCGCTCGTCATCAGCGACAAGACCGTCAGCCGACACCTGGCCAGCATCTTCCTCAAGGCCGGTGTCTCGTCCCGCACCGCCGCCGCTGCCTGGGCTCGCGAGCACCACCTCGTCTGACGGTGGGGTGGATGCCCCATCCCGTGCCGATGAGTTGGGGTGTCCGCCCGAAGCGGCCGGCACCGTCGCGCTCCTAGCGTCGAGAGCCAGTCGGGCAACCCGTCCGGCGCCGACCCAGGAGGCTTGCCATGACCACCACCGAGGCACCCAGCGTCACCCCTGAGACCGCCGACCCCGAAGCCGTCGCCGAGCGCGTCATCGGCATCCTCGATGCCGGCGCGATCTGCGTGCTGGCCGGCATCGGCCACGAGACCGGGCTGTTCGAGACCCTCGCCTCCCTCCCACCGGCCACCAGCGAGCAGGTCGCGGACGCCGCCGGCCTCGACGAACGCTACGTACGGGAGTGGCTCGGCGGGATGGTGACCGCGGACTTCGTGCAGTACCTGCCCGCCGACCGGACCTACTACCTCTGCCCCGACCACGCACCCTTCCTGACCGGCACCGGACCCGACAACCTCGCCCGGGTGATGCGCTACGTCGGACTGATGGGCGAGGTCACCCCGAAGGTGATCGAGCACGTCCGCAGCGGCGGCGGCCTGACATACGACGACTACCCGGGCTTCCACGACCTCCAGGCAGCCGAGAGCGCCGCGGTCAACGACGCCTCGCTGATCGACACCATCATCCCGCTGACCGGGGAGGTCGACCGACTGCGGGCGGGGATCGCCGTCGCCGACATCGGCTGCGGCGAGGGGCACGCCATCAACCTGCTGGCGCGTGAGTACCCCGCGAGCACGTTCGTCGGCTACGACTTCAGCGAGGACGCACTGGTCGCGGCCCGCACCGAGGCCGAGACGTGGGGATTGACCAACGCCCGCTTCGAGACGCTCGACGTCGCGCGGCTCGACGCGCCGGCCGAGCTCGACCTCGTCCTGACCTTCGACGCGATCCACGACCAGGCCCACCCCGCCACCGTGCTCGCGAACATCCGTCGAGCCCTGCGCACGGGCGGCACCTACCTCATGGTCGACATCAACGCGCAGAGCAACCTCGAGGACAACCTCGAGCTGCCGTGGGCGTCGTTCCTGTACGCCGTCTCGCTGACTCACTGCATGGCGGTCTCGCTGGGCCAGGACGGCGACGGCCTCGGCACCGTGTGGGGCGTGCAGACGGCCGAACGGATGTTGCGTGAGGCGGGGTTCGGGTCCGTCGACGTCATCCACCTCGAGGAGGACCCGTTCAACGCCTACTTCGTGGCCAAGCCGTGAGCCCACATTCCCCCGGGTGGGCGATGACCCGGCCGCCCGAGCGGACTAGCGTCGATCACGAGTGGGGGCCACTCGAGAGCGAGGTCCAGACATGTCCGAGTCAGCACTCTTCGTCGGCTGGGGCCAGCCGGTGCGCGGGCGCGAGAAGCGCTCCCTCGACGTCTTCAACGACGCCGTGACCTACTACTCCGAACGCCTTCAGGACGGCTCCATCGAGAGCTTCGATCCCGTCCTGCTCAATCCCCACGGCGGTGATCTGCAGGGCTTCTTCCTGATCAAGGGCTCGTCCCAGGGCCTCGCCACGATGATGGCGAGCGAGGAGTTCCAGCGGCTCCACGTGCGCGCCGGGATGATCGTCGAGAACCTCGGCATCATCGAGGCGTTCGTGGACGACGGAGTCCTCACCCAGCTCGGATACTTCACCGACGCGGCCGGGGAGTTCGCCTGACAGTCGCGATCCGTCATACGGATCAGCACCTTTTGCCGTGGGTTCGTATGACGGACGCAGCGAGCAGCAGTCCCGTCTCGCGTGGGATCCGTCATACCTGCTGACACGGGAGTTTCGGTAGGTTCGCGTCCATGCGTTCAAGCAAGGACTTCTTCCGCCCGCTCGCCGTCGGCGCCCCGCAGCCCGTCACCGAGATCCCCGCCCGGCCGAGCCGCGCGATCCACTTCTTCGATCCGTCCAACGAGAAGATGGCCGCCAAGATCCCGCAGATGGTCGGCACCGTCGACGTACTCCTCGGCAATCTCGAGGACGCAGTCAAGGCCGACAACAAGGAGGCCGCTCGCGCCGGTCTCGTCCGGATCGCGAAGGAGACCGACTTCGGCCCGACCCAGCTCTGGACCCGGATCAACGCGCTCGACAGCCCGTGGGTGCTCGACGACCT
>JBDSPC010000026.1:0-7586 GCA_039914485.1 Nocardioides sp. | reverse complement strand
TGCTGTTCGCGACGCCGCTGTTCTTCGGATTCGCCAACGTGATCATGCCGCTGCAGATCGGTTCCCCGGACGTCGCGTTCCCGCGGCTCAACATGTTCAGCTACTGGCTGTTCCTGTTCGGTGGCCTCATCGCAGCCTCCGGCTTCCTGACCCCGACGGGTGCTGCCGACTTCGGGTGGTTCGCCTACACGCCGCTCTCGGATGCGGTGCGCTCGCCCGGCGTCGGTGGTGATCTGTGGATCATGGGTCTGTGGATGGCCGGTCTCGGCACCATCCTCGGCGCGGTCAACTTCATCACCACGATCATCTGCATGCGCGCCCCCGGGATGACGATGTTCCGGATGCCGATCTTCGTGTGGAACACGCTGATCACCTCGCTGCTCGTGCTGATCGCGTTCCCGATCCTCGCCGGCGCGCTACTCATGCTCGAGGCAGACCGGCTCTTCGGCGCGCACGTCTTTGACCCCGTCCACGGCGGGCCGATCCTGTGGCAGCTCCTCTTCTGGTTCTTCGGACACCCAGAGGTCTACATCATCGCGCTGCCGTTCTTCGGCATCATCTCGGAGATCCTGCCGGTCTTCAGCCGCAAGCCGATCTTCGGCTACGTCGGCCTGGTCGGCGCCACGCTCGGCATCGCCATCCTCTCGGTCGCCGTGTGGGCGCACCACATGTTCGTCACCGGTGCCGTTGATCTACCGTTCTTCTCCGGGATGACCTTCCTCATCGCCGTCCCGACCGGGGTGAAGTTCTTCAACTGGATCGGCACGATGTGGGGGGGATCTCTGTCCTTCGACACCCCCATGCTGTGGTCGGTCGGCTTCCTCACGACCTTCCTCTTCGGTGGCCTGACCGGGGTCATCCTGGCCAGCCCGCCCCTCGACTTCCACGTCTCCGACTCCTACTTCGTGGTCGCGCACTTCCACTACGTCGTCTTCGGCACCGTGGTGTTCGCGATGTTCGCCGGTTTCTACTTCTGGTGGCCGAAGATGACCGGCCGGATGCTCAACGAGCGCCTCGGCAAGCTGCACTTCTGGCTGCTGTTCGTCGGCTTCCACACCACCTTCCTGGTCCAGCACTGGCTCGGGGTGGAGGGCATGCCGCGTCGCTACGCCGACTACCTGCCCGAGGACGGATTCACCACGCTCAACCAGGTGTCCACGATCGGTGCGTTCCTGCTCGGTGCGTCGACACTGCCGTTCCTCTACAACGTCTTCGTCTCCCGCAAGGCGCCGCTGGTCAACGTCGACGACCCGTGGGGCTGGGGCCGCTCGCTCGAGTGGGCGACCAGCTCGCCCCCGCCGCGCCACAACTTCGTCTCCATCCCGCGCATCCGGTCCGAGTCGCCGGCCTTCGACCTGCACCACCCGGAGATCGCGATGCTCGAGCTGCACGAGAACGACGCCGAGCGTCAGGGTGACCCGGCCGACGCCCCCGAGGTGGAGGGTCGCGAAGAGATGCTCCAGGACCGCCTCGACGGCGATGTCGACACCGAGGGAGACGCCCGATGAAGAACGAAACCTGGATGTTTGTCGTCTGCACGGTCTTCTTCGTCCTGGTGACCCCTGCCTACTGGCTGATCTCGGGTGACTGGACCGGCACGTCGGCCCTGACGATGACCGCGTTGCTGACCTTGATGGTGTCGCTCTACCTCGGCGTCCACGCCGCCCGCATGGACCCTCGTCCAGAGGACCGCAAGGACGGCGAGATCGCCGACGGCGCGGGCGAGCTGGGCTTCTTCCCGCCCTACTCGTGGTGGCCCCTGTGGTGCGCGATGGCGCTGGGCACCGTGGTCTTCGCGACCGCGATGGCCGCGTGGTGGCTCTTCATCATCGGTGGTGTCATCGGCATGGTGACGCTGAGCGGCTGGATCTTCGAGTACTACCGCGGCGAGCACGCGCACTGATTCTCACCTACGCCCACCCCAGAGTTACGCTGAAGATCGATCGTTGGTCTTCACGGGGGTAGTCCGCATGTCTGTACGTCTTCGCGTCTTCGGCGCAGCACTGCTGCTGACGCTGTCCTTGGCCGCCTGCGACACCGCAGAGAGCCTCGACGGCGGGCCCAGCGGCTCGGGCTCAAGCTCGGGCGCCGGCGAGACCGAGCAGGCCGCTGCGGTGGTCCCGGTCCGGGTCACCGCCAGTGCGGCGAACCTGAGCGCCGTACGCATCGCGGAGCCGCTGCAGATCAACGTCGCCGACGGCGCCCTCAGGACCGTCACCCTCACGGCTGCCGACGGCACCAGGCTCGACGGTGCCCGCAACGGCAACGGCTGGACGCTGTCCTCACGGCTCGAGCCGGGCACCGACTACGTCGCGCGTGCCCGGGCCGAGCGCAACGACGGCGAGGTCGTGACGAAAAGCCTGCGGTTCCACACCGAGGACCTCACCCTCGACCAGCAGGCCTATCCGTCCGTGGCGCCGCTCGCCGGCGAGACCGTCGGGGTCGGCATGCCGGTCGTCGTGTCGTTCGACCTCCCGGTCACCGACAAGGCCGCCTTCGAGCGGCACATGACGGTCACCAGCACGCCCGCGCAGGCCGGCACCTGGCACTGGTTCGACGACTACCACGTGCGCTTCCGACCGAAGACCTACTGGCAGGCCGGCACCGACGTCTCGGTCGATCTCGACCTCAACTCGATCCCGGCCGGCAACGGCATCTACGGCCAGGAGAGCCGCACGATCGACTTCCACATCGGCGACGCCAACGTCTACAAGGTCAGCGCGCAGACGCACCAGATGCAGGTCTTCTCCAACGGCGAGCTGCTCCGCACGATCCCGATCACGACCGGCAAGGCCGGCTTCACGACCCGCTCCGGCACCAAGGTGATCAGCGAGAAGTTCGCCGTGAAGCGGATGAACTCCGAGACCGTCGGCATCTCCAGCACCGACCCCGAGGCCTACGACATCGACGACGTCCAGTGGGCGATGCGGCTGACCGACACCGGCGAGTTCATCCACGCCGCCCCGTGGTCGGTCGGCTCGCAGGGCTATGCCAACGTCTCGCACGGCTGCACCGGCATGTCGACCGACAACGCCGCCTGGCTCTACGCCATGACCAAGCGTGGCGACGTCGTCGAATACACCGGCACCGACCGGGCGATGACGCTGGAGAACGGGTACGGCGACTGGAACGCCGACTTCGCGACGTACAAGAGCGGCTCCGCGCTCAGCTGAGCTGCGCGACCGTTTCGGGCGAGCCGACGAACAGGGCACCGTGGTCGGCCTCGGACTCGAACTGCTCGCGCGTCGCCGGGGGAGTGGACACCGACCCAGGCGCCGACCGAGCCGCGCTCGGTGGTCGGGTGGACGAGCCGCGACCCAGCGTGACCTCGGCACGGCCGTGGGTCAGCGCATCGAGGGTGGCGAAGCGCTCGTAGACGCGGATCGGGTCGTCGGAGCTGAGGACGGTGACGGCGGTGCCGAGAAGATGTCGAGACCAAAGACGACAGCCCCCGATCGCGGAGGATCCGGGGCTGTCGTCATCGTGGTGCTGGTGCTGGTGCTCAGTGCCCGCGGAGCGGGGCCTCGTCGACCGTGTGGTCGCTGTGGCCGTCGAACTGGTGTCCGTCGGCCGGGTGGTCGAGACCGGCCTCGAGGGCGTGCTCGTGCTCGGCGTGGTGGTGCGCCTCCTCGAGCTCCTCGGCCGTCGGCTTCTGGACATTGTGGCCGAACATCTTCTCCGACAACGCGGCGCGTACGGCCTGGATCCGGGAGCCCGGAGCCACGACGCCGTTGGCGTCGGTGTCACCGTCGACGGTGTAGATCTCGTCGCGGTCACGCGCGGTGAGGGTGTAGGCCGAGGCCTCACTGATCGGCAGGTGCCGCTCGGTGTAGCCACCCTCGGGGGAGCGCATGATGACGCCGGTCTCGTAGCCGTGGAGCAGCTTCTCGTTGTCGTGGCGCTGGAGCGAGATGCACCAGCGGCGCGTCACGAAGAAGGCGATCGCCGGTCCGACGAACACCGCCACCCGCATGAAGTAGGTGATGTGGTTGATGCTCGCGTGGAACTTGATCGCGATGATGTCGTTGCCTCCCGCGGCCCAGGCAAGGCCGTAGAAGGTCATCAGCGACACCATGACCGCCGTCCGCGTCGGCGCGTTGCGCGGACGCTGGAGCAGGTGGTGCTCGCGCTTGTCGCCGGTGATCCAGCCCTCGATGAACGGCAGCAGGATCAGGATCGTCAGCATCATCGGCGGCACGAGCAGGATCGGGATCATGACGTTCCACGAGATCGTGTAGCCGAAGATCACCGACTCCCAGCCGGGCATGATCCGCAGCAGGCCGTCGGGCCAGCCCATGTACCAGTCGGGCTGCGAGCCCGCGGTGACCTTGGTCGGGTCGTAGGGGCCGAACTTCCAGACCGGGTTGATCGACAGCAGGCCACCCATGATCGTGGTGACGCCGAAGACGATGAAGAAGAACCCGCCGGCCTTGGCGGCGTACACCGGAAGCATCGGGAAACCGACGACGTTCTCCTCGGTGCGACCGGGACCGGGCCACTGGGTGTGCTTGTGGTAGACGAGCAGCAGCATGTGCGCGGCGATCAGGCCGAGCAGCAGGCCGGGGATCAGCAGCACGTGAATGATGTAGAGGCGCGGGATGATCGCCTCGCCGGGGAACTCGCCGCCGAAGAGGAAGAACGACATGTAGCTGCCGACGACCGGGGTGGCCTTCAAGAAGCCGTCGGCGGCGCGGACGCCGGTGCCGGAAAGCAGGTCGTCGGGCAGGGAGTAGCCGGTGAAGCCCTCGAGCGTGCCGAGCAGCAGCAGCAGGCAGCCGATCACCCAGTTGATCTCACGCGGCTTGCGGAAGGCGCCGGTGAAGGCCACGCGCAGCAGGTGCACCATCATCGACGCGACGAACAGCATCGCCGCCCAGTGGTGCATCTGGCGCATCAGCAGGCCGCCGCGGACGTCGAAGGAGATGTTGAGCGTCGAGGCCATGGCCTCGGACATCTCGATGCCGCGCAGCTGGTCGTAGGAGCCCTCGTAGTGGACCTCGCCCATGCTCGGCGTGAACCAGAGCGTGAGGAAGATGCCCGAGAGCAGCAGGACCACGAAGCTCCACAGGGCGATCTCGCCCAGCATGAAGGACCAGTGGTCGGGGAAGACCTTGCGGAGCTGCTTCTTGCCGGCGGAGGCGAGGCCGAGGCGGTCGTCTGCCCAGCTGGCCACGCCGCCGATCCTGGACGGCTTGGAGGCCGTCGCTGCGGTGGCGCCGTTGGAGGTGGCCACCTTGCTCGTGTCCAGACTCATTGCTTCTCACGCTCCCAGTAGCTTGCCCCAACGGGCTCGTCGAAGTCGGCCTGCGCGATGAGGTAACCCTCCTCGTCGACTGCCAGGGGCAGCTGGGGGAGAGGTCGGTGGGCGGGGCCGAAGATGACCTTGGCGCCGTCTGCCAGGTCGAACGTGGACTGGTGGCACGGGCACAGCACGTGGTGCGTGGTGCGCTCGTACAGGGAGATCGGGCAACCCACGTGGGTGCAGATCTTTGAGTAACAGATGACGCCGTCGACGGTCCAGTTCTCCCGGCCCTCGACCGGCTTGATCTCCTCGGGCTCCATCTTCACGACGATGATCGCGCCCTTGGCCTTCAGCACCTGGAGCTCGACGCCCTCGATCTCGGGGTAGCCGTTCTCCTCGGTCGGGAACTGCGCTTCGGGTGCGGCGTTGACGAGGTCACCGATCTCGAGCTCGGAGGCCTTGATCGGGGTGCCGACGACGTCGCGGACGACGCGCATGCCCTTCTTCCAGATGGTGTGCTGCAGGCCGGTGCCGTTCTCGGCGTTGGCGACCTGCGCGTTGGTGGGGCCGAGGTCGCGCAGCAGCACGACGGCGGGCAGGCCCATCATGCCCATGGCGCCCAGCAGCGAGTTGCGCACGAGGGGGCGACGGCCGATGCCGGACTCCTCGATGCCCAGGTTGAGTGCTTCGAGCGTCGCCTCGCGGTCCTCGGCAGGCGAGCCCGCGGGGTGGCGCAGCTCGGAGATCTCGTGGTCACTCATGAGCTTGCGGGCCCACTGGATGATGCCGATGCCGATGAAGAGCAGGGCGCCACCGAGCGCGAGGCCGAGGGCGACCGTGGAGGCACCCAGCCCGATGAAGGTGTCGAAGTTGTCACCGATCTCGAGCGTGAAGTAGGCGACGACGAAGAGGACGGCGCAGACCATGGAGAGGCCGAAGAAGCCGGCGACCTGGCGCTCGGCCCGCTTGGAGAGGCGTTCGTCGACGTCGGTGGGCCGCCAGGTGTGCGCGGGAATGCCGGGGTTGGCGATCGGCTCTGCCACGACGGCGGGCACGTGGTCGTGCTGAGTGTCGTGCGAGTCGGTCATGCCTCTGCCCCTTCTTCGATCGGCTGCTTGGTGGTACGGGTGGTGTGGGCGGCGATCCAGACGGCGAAGCCGACGAGGCCACCGATGCCGAGGACCCACGCGAACAGGCCCTCGGAGACCGGGCCGAGCCCGCCCATGCCGAAGCCGCCGTAGTTGGGGGTGTCCTCGATGCTGCGGAGGTAGGCGATGACGTCGCGCTTCTCGTCGGGCGAGAGGTTGCCGTTGCTGAAGTTGGGCATGGCCTGCGGGCCGGTCAGCAGCGCCTCGTAGATGTGCTTGCTCTCGACGCCCTTCAGGCTCGGGGCGTAGCCACCACGGGGCATGGCGCCGCCGGAGCCGTTGAAGTTGTGGCAGGCGGTGCAGTTGGTCAGGAAGATCTGGCCACCGCGGACGATGGCCTCCTCGCGCTCGTCCTCGGAGAGTCCGTCGATCGAGTAGTCCTGTTCGGACGGCACGGCCGGGCCGGGCGCCAGCGAGGCGACGTACGCCGCCATCGAAGCGACCTCCTCGTCGCTGTAGGTGGGCGCCTTGCGCGGAGCCTGCGACCCGGGCTGGGCCAGGGGCATCCGGCCGGTCTCGACCTGGAAGTCCACGGCAGCGGCGCCGACGCCGACGAGCGAGGGGCCCTTCTCGTTGCCCTCACGGATCGTCGAGATGCCCTCGCCGTTCTGTCCGTGGCAGGAGGCGCAGCCGACCAGGAAGAGCTTGCGCCCCTCCTCGACGAGCTCGGTGTCGCTCTGGGCCTTCTGAGCCTGGGCGGGTGCCAACACGGTGTAGATGCCACCGGTCAGGAGCAGGCCGAGCAGGAGCACGGCCAGACCCGCGACGGGTCCGCGGCGGTGCCGGGAGATCCGACCTGCGGAGCGGTTCAACAAACGCACTGTGAGTCCTAGCTGTCCGGGTCGGGTTGTCTACTTGATGAGGTAGATCGTGGCGAACAGCCCGATCCACACGACATCGACGAAGTGCCAGTAGTACGACACGACGATGGCGGTCACGGCCTGCTCGTGGGTGAAGCGACGGGCGAGATAGGTGCGTCCGAGCACGAAGAGGAACGCGATCAGGCCGCCGGTCACGTGGATGCCGTGGAAGCCGGTGGTGAGGTAGAACATCGTGCCGTAGGCAGAGCTCGGGATCGTCACGCCCTCGTGGATCAGCTCGGCGTACTCGAGAGCCTGGCCGCCGATGAAGATCGCGCCCATGATGTAGGTGAGGATGAACCACTCGCGCAGGCCCCAGCCGCCGACGTTGAACAC
>JBDSPC010000016.1:0-18233 GCA_039914485.1 Nocardioides sp. | reverse complement strand
CAACGCCCTGCCCGAGGAGGCCCGCGCGATGGCCGGTCCCCTGCTCGGGATGCTCGGCAAGGCCACCGGCGCGATGGTCGCCGCCCAGGTCGGTCAGGGCGTCGGCGCCCTCTCCAACGAGGTGCTCGGTGCCTCCGACATCGGCCTGCCCCTCGGCCCCGACGGCAAGGCGGCCCTGCTGCCCGGCAACGTCGAGAAGTTCGCCGCCGAGCTCGACGTCAGCACCGACGACGTGCTGCTCTACCTCGCCCTGCGCGAGGCCGCCCACCAGCGCCTCTTCGCCAACGCGAAGTGGTTGCGCGAGCACCTGATCGGTGCGGTCACGGCGTACGGCGAGGGCATCGAGATCAACACGGCTGGCATCGAGGAGAAGCTCCGCGAGATCGACCCGACCAACCCGGCCGCGATGCAGTCGGCGATGGAGGGCGGGCTCTTCGACCTCGCCAAGTCCCCCGCCCAGCAGGCCGCCCTCGAGCGCCTCGAGATCACGCTCGCCCTGGTCGAAGGCTGGGTCGACGAGGTCGTCTCGCAGGCGACCGAGACGCGGATGCCCACAGCCGCGAAGCTGCAAGAGACCGTGCGCCGCCGGCGCGCGGCCGGCGGTCCGGCCGAGGAGACCTTCGCCGCGCTGGTGGGCCTCGAGCTGCGACCCCGTCGGCTCCGCGACGCCTCGACGCTGTGGGGTTCGCTGCGCACCCGCCAGGGCACCGAGGGCCGCGACGGCGTGTGGATGCACCCCGACCTGCTCCCCACGGCGGCCGACCTCGACGACCCGCTGGGGTTCCGCGAGGACGCCGCGACGCCGGAGACGCTGTCCGACGAGGACTTCGACGCCGGGCTGCGCGAGCTGCTCGACGGGCCCGACGCCGGCACCGACACCGGCCCGGACAGCACGGAGTGATCCACGACGACGCGCTCGCCCTGCTGGCGGGCTGGACACCGCCGAGCCCGCACGACGAGGCGCTGCGAGATCGCTACGTCGCCCACCTCGAGGAGCACCCCGACGGGCTGCTCAAGGCCTGCTTCCCCGGCCACCTGACCGCCGGGGCGATCGTCGTGTCACGAGCCGGCGACGCCGTACTCCTCAATCACCACCGCAAGGCGGACGCGTGGCTCGCCTTCGGCGGTCACATCGAGCCGGAGGACGCGACGCTGGCCGACGCCGCGCGGCGCGAGCTGAGGGAGGAGTCCGGGCTGACGGTCTTCGACTTCGACCCGTCTCCCCTCTCGCTGGACGAGCACGCCGTCGACTTCTGCTCCGATCGCGGCACCGTGCACCACCTCGACGTGCGCTTCCTCGCGACCGCCGTCCCCGACGGCGAGCACGCCGTCAGTGACGAGTCGCTGGACGTGCGGTGGTGGCCGGTCGACGCGTTGCCGAAGACGTTCGACGACATGTACCGCCTGGTCGACGCCGCGGTCTCCCGCGTGCGTCAGTCGACCTCGTCGTAGCCGTCAGGCAGCTCGAGCCGCGCTGCGGACGACCAGCCGGCCAGGTAGCCCTTGGCCCGCTCGGACTTGGGATAGCGGTCGACCCACGCCCAGAACTTCGGCCCGTGGCCCGGCTCGAGCAGGTGCGCGAGCTCGTGGATCAGCACGTAGTCGACCACCCACGTCGGCATCTGCTGGAGCCGCTCGGAGAGGCGGATCGACCGGTCACCAGGTGTGCACGAACCCCAGCGCGACTTCTGGTTGGAGACCCAGCGGACGCTGCCGGGGGTCGCCAGCCCACCGAGCCAGGTGTCGTTGAGCGCCGTGGCGCGCGCGAGCAGCTCCTCGTCACTCGGCTTGCGACGCGACTCCTTGCGCTCGATCCGCGCGACCATGTCGGCGACCCACTTGGCCTCGTCACGCTTGTTCATCGAGGCCGGGATCAGCACCACGATGACGTCGCCCTCGCGGTAGGCGGACACGGTGCGCCGCCGCCGCTTGGAGCGGCGGACCTCGACGAGCGCCCCGGAGGCGGTCACCTCAGCCATGGTCGGCCCATGCGAGCAGCCGCTCCCGCGGCCAGGTGTTGACGATCCGGTCGGCGTCGATGCCCGCCTCCTCGGCGCGCTCGCAGCCGTAGTCGAGCATGCCGAGCTGGCCGGGCGCGTGCGCGTCGGAGTCGATCGAGAACAGGCAGCCGAGGTCGCGGGCGAGCTCGAGGAGCTGGGTCGGCGGGTCGCGGCGCTCGGGCCGCGAGTTGATCTCGACGGCGGTGTTGTTGTCCCGGCAGGCCTCGAACACCGCCCTGGCGTCGAACTGGCTCTGGTTGCGGGTGCCGCGGTTGCCCGTCACCAGCCGTCCGGTGCAGTGCCCGAGCACGTTGGTGCGCGGATTGCGCACGGCACCGATCATCCGTCGCGTCATCGCGTCGGCGTCCATCGCCAGCTTGGAGTGGACGCTCGCGACCCGGACGTCGAGCCGCGCCAGCAGCTCGTCGGTCTGGTCGAGCGAGCCGTCGTCGAGGATGTCGACCTCGATCCCCTTCAGCATCGTGAAGGCGCCGCCGAGGTGCTCGTTGATCGCCTCGACGACACCGAGCTGGCGAGTCAGGCGTTCGGGACTCAGGCCGCGCGCGACCTTGAGCCGCGGCGAGTGGTCGGTGAGCACGAGGTACTCGTGCCCCAGCTCCATCGCCGTCATCGCCATCTCCTCGATGGGCGAGCCGCCGTCGGACCAGTCGGAGTGGGAGTGGCAGTCGCCGCGCAGCAGGGCCCGCAGCTCGCGGCCACCGGCTGCCAGCGGGCCGGCGTGCTCCGCCTCCAGCTTCGCGAGCCGCTCGGGCACGACCCCGCGACACGCATCGGCGATGACCGCGGCCGTGCTCGGCCCGATCCCGGCCAGGTCGGTCAGCGTCCCGGCCTCGGCCCGTGCCGCGACCTCGTCGTCGCCCAGCGGCAGGATCACCGCGGCGGCCGACCGGAAGGCCTGGATGCGGCGGGTGTCCTCGCGGGCGCGCTCGAGCAGGAAGGCGATGCGCCGCAGGGCCGCGACCGGGCCACCGGCGTACTCACTCATCGCGTCTCCTGCCCCACATTTCTTTGTTCCACAGGCTGTCTCCCGCCATTGTGGCTGGTCATCGCCTCGGCACGCCGCCCGGCCGGGCGTGTCCCCCACATCCTCGTCCCCGAAAATGGGGTGCTCGTCCCCCGACATCCGCGGGCCGTCCACACCTTGTCCACAGGCCACTCCACAGCCGTGGAGGGACCCCCGTTGACCGCGCGAACCGGCGTCTCATAGGTTTGCCCCGGATGAGGCCCTCGGCCCGTCGGGCTCGACCAGCGTGGGGAAGCGCTTGGTCGCACGCCAGCGGATCGAGGGCCTCTTCTACCTGGTACGGCGATCAGGACCCGTCGAAGACCGGCGCCCGCTTCTCGCGGCTGGCCGCGATCCCCTCCTGCAGGTCGGCGGTCGCGAGCGTCATCGGCTGGGCCAGGGCCTCCCACTGCAGGGCGCTCTCGAAGTCGGCGTGACCGCCGTCGGCCAGCGCGATCTTGGTGAGCTTGGTGGCGATGGGGGCCGTGGCCGCGATGTCGGCGGCGATCGCGAGCACGTCGTCGTCGAAGGAAGCGCTCTCGATCACCCGCGAGACGAGGCCGATGCGCAGGGCCTCGTCAGCCTCGACCACGCGGCCGGTGAGCAGCAGGTCGCGTGCGTGGGCCGCTCCCACGACGTTGGGCAGCAGGTAGGTGCCCGCCATGCCGGCGTGCATCCCCAGCTTGACGAACGGGACGCCGAGCTTGGCGCCGGGCGCGGAGTAGCGGATGTCGCAGGCCAGGGCCAGGCACAACCCGGCGCCGATGGCGTGGCCGTTGACCGCGGCGATGGTCGGCACCTCAAGCTTCCGGATCGAGAGCCAGGCGCGGTAGAACGACATCATCCGGTTGCGGAGGTGGTCGATGCTGGCGTCGGGCTCGCTCGAGATCCAGCCGGTGTTGCCGCCCGAGCAGAAGGCGGAGCCCTCGCCGGTGACGACGACGACCCGCACCGACCGGTCGGCCGCGATGTCGTCGATGGCGCGCACCCACGATGCGGTCATCTCGTCGCTCATGGCGTTGCGCATGTCGGGGTTGTCGAGGGTGAGCCGGACGACCCCTGGAGAGGGCCGATCGAGCCGGAGATGGGCGTATTCGCCGGTGTTTTCAGACATGCGCGCCAGCCTAGTGACTCGCGTGTTGCGCCTGTGCCCGAGCGAGGTTGGCGTAATGTCCATCACGGACCAGCGGCCCATCTCGTGCGGGGCCGTGCGTCCCCGACGGGCTTCCCCACCACTCCCGTCGTGACGAGGCGAGAAAAACAAGGAGGCCGTCATGGCGGAGACCTGGAGCGGCGAGTTCTACTGCGTCAAGTGCAAGGAGAAGCGCGAGGCGGAGGGCGAGGTCAGGGTCAACGACAAGGGCACCCGGATGGCCAAGGCCGTCTGCCCCGTCTGCAGCACCAACCTCAACCGCATCCTCGGCAAGGCGTGAGCATCGCCCCCTAGCTGCGCGGCCGGCGGCGTCACCTCGCGGAGGTGGCGCCGCCGCTGACATTTCGGGTCGCGCCGGCAGCCTGTGGATGAGCGGATGCGAACCGCGCCGATCGTTGCTTGAGTGGCGCCATGTCCCCGTCCAGCAGGGTCCGAGCCCGGGTGCACGCGCCCGCTTCCTGCCTCGCGTCCGTCACCGCTGTCCTCGAGCTCGCCGGCCTGCGGCCCAGCAGCAGGGCCGAGGTCGCCCTCCTCGTCACCGACCGCGACGACCCCGCCCAGGCCGACCAGTGGTCGGTCGACTCACTGCCCCACCTGGTCGTCCGCCTCGGCCGGGAGTCGCTGCGCGTCGGACCGTTCGTGCAGCCGGGCGTCACCGCCTGCCTGCGCTGCATCGCGGCCACCGGCGTCCCGGAGGACGCGCGGCCTGCGGCGTACGCCGATGTGGACCCGGCCCTGGTGACGCTGGCCCTCGCCTGGGCGGTGCGTGACCTGGCGACCTGGCAGGCCGGCGAGGTGCCGGCGACCTGGTCGAGCACGGTCGCCATCGGGACTGATCTCAGCCCCGAAATCACGCGCTGGCCGCGGCATCCGCACTGCGGCTGCTCCTGGGGACTGGAGATCGGCCGCGTCGTCGGCTGAACATGTCACCACCAGGCGCTGTCGAGCTTCCCCTCGATCGCGCGCAGATGGGTGCGTGAGCACTCCTCGCAGTAGGTCCGCCGGCGGCCGTTCTCGACCGAGGTCGTCCACGTCAGGGTGTCGGCCTCCTCAGCCTGCCGACCGCACATGTCACACGTCCGCATATGCCGCACGCTACGCCTCGACCGCCGGCGAGGCACCTCCGAAATCGCCAGAACCGGCACGACTCGGACTGTTCCGTGTCGTGCCGGTTCTGCTGCATCACCCGCGATCAGGGCGAGCCCCCGTGTTTCGGTGCTGGTCCTAGATCGCGCGGGCGAGGGCGAGACGCGCCTGCTGCGCGGCCATTTCGGCCTTGCGGCTCATGCGACGGGCCAGGGCCAGCTGGTGGCCACGTCGCAGCTGCTGCGCCTCTCCCAGGCGCGTGGTCATCTGTGCGCGCGCCAGGTCTTCCTGCATCGTGTTCATGTCGATTCCTTTGAAAGTTGTGTGGTTCATGGCTGGTGGAGCTCCGGTTCTGCTTGAGAAGGTGCCGACGAGCGTCACGCTGCGGCTTCGGTCTTGCGGGGTCGACCGCGGGGACGCTTGCGCGGGATCACAACGCCCTGAAGGAAGAGCTCGCCGCCCCAGACGCCCCACGGCTCACGCCGTTCGAGGGCACTGCTGAGGCACAAGGCCTGGACCGGGCAGTCCTGGCACAGGGTCTTGGCGAACTCGACATCGGACGGGGATTCGGCAAACCACAGCTCTGCGTCGTTGGTGCGGCAGGGCAGCAGCTCGTCATCCACCTTGGCAGCCGCGTCGTGGAGATCGCCCAGATCACACTGGACGTCTTCATCGGCCCGGTTGCGGTCGAGAACACTGATGGTCATGTGTGTCACCTCCTTCTCGTTGACCTGATCGCTGGTGCAGAAAATTCTGGGGAGCGGGGCCGCGGCTCTCGAGTCTCGGAAGGAGAAACGAAAAGGCCGCGAATCCCGGTGGGGATCCGCGGCCTGGAGGTGAGCCGATTCAGTGTTGTCAACTGATCGGCGGACTCCAGGCGTCAGATCCGGCCGTGCCGTAGGCGGCAGCGAGGCCCGTCAGGCGGACTCCGGCATCCCGCACGCGTGCAACGTGGGAGGTCGGAGCGCAGATGGGCATGCCAAAGTCCGGCGTGATTGCCGGCTTGTGCCAAGTGATGTTCTTCATGCGGTCCACCTCCTCAGGTGAGTGGGGCGCCGACCGGTGTCAGTGGTCGTGGTGCGCGAACGGCTGTTGGGAATAAAAGTAACCGCTGCCCCGTGTAATGGGCAAACGATTTTATGGGTATTTCTTCAGATTTCTTTGCCGGCCAGGACGGCGAGCACGTCGTCGCCGTATTTTGCCAGCTTGGACGCGCCCACGCCACTGATCTTGAGCAGCCCGCGCGCGTCACTGGGGCGGTATTCGGCGATCAGCTGGAGGGTCGCGTCGGTGAAGACCACGAAGGCCGGGACGCTGTCGTCGGCGGCGCGCGCCAGGCGCCACTCGCGCAGTCGCTCGAAGAGGGCCTCGTCGTAGGACGCCGGGCAGTCGCCGCATCGCCCGATCTTCTTCTCCGACGGAGTCGCGAGCGCGCCGCCGCACTCGCGGCAGTGGCGGGCCTTGCGGTTGCGGCTCGTCGTGGTGGTCACGGCGGCGGAGCGCTCGACCTCGGCCACCCCGTCGAGGAAGCGGGACGGCTTGCGTGAGCCGCGACCGCCGGGGTTGCGGGCCAGCGACCACGAGATCGCCAGGTGCTTGCGAGCGCGCGTGACCCCGACATAGAGCAGGCGGCGCTCCTCCTCGATCGCGGCCGGCGTCTCGGCGTAGGTGATCGGCAAGGTGCCGTCCTGCATGCCGCAGAGGAACACCGCGTCCCACTCCAGCCCCTTGGCGGTGTGCAGGGTGGCCAGCGTCACGCCGTCGGCCAGGGGGGCGTGCTGTTCGGAGGCGCGCCGGTCGAGGTCGTCGACCAGGTCTCCGAGGCTGGCTGCCGGGTGCTCGCGGACGAACTCGGCCGCCTGGTCGACGAGTGCCTGCAGGGACTCCCAGCGGTTGCGGGTCTCGCCGCGAGTGCCGGGCGGCTCGGGCGTCCAGCCCATCCCGGACAGGGTGGCCTGGACGAGGTCGGTGACCGTCCCCTCGGCCTGGCCGCCGCGAGCCGTGCCGCGCAACAGGGTGACGGCCTGGCGCACCTCAGGCCGGTCGAAGAAGCGCGCTGCACCACGCACGACGTAGGGGATCTTGTGCCGGGTGAGGGCGTCCTCGAACGTCTCGGACTGCGCGTTGATCCGGAACAGGATCGCGATCTCGCCGGCGGGGATGCCGGCGGAGCGCAGGGTCGCGATCTTGTCGGCGGCGGCACCCGCCTCGGCGACCTCGTCGGTGTGGGCGCGGTAGGTCACCTCGGGTCCGACCGGTTGCTGCGCCACAAGCTCCACACCCTTGCTGGGGGTGCCGGTGAGCATCTGGTTGGCGGCGGCCACGATCTGCGGCGACGAGCGGTAGTTGCGCACCAGCTCGACCGATGTCGCGGACGGAAACTTCTTGGTGAAGTCGCGGAGGTAGGACGCGTTGGCGCCGGCGAACGAGTAGATCGTCTGGGCGGGGTCGCCGACGACGCAGATCTCGTCGCGACCACCGAGCCAGAGGTCGAGCAGCGCCGACTGGAGGGGCGAGACGTCCTGGAACTCGTCGACGACCAGCCACTTGTACTGACGTCGGACCTGGGCGGCCACGGCCTCCTCGTCGGCCAGCAGGCCGGCCGCGAACAGCAGCACGTCCTCCATGTCCATCCGGGTCTGGCCGCGCTTGATCTCCTCGTAGCCCTGGTAGACCCGGGCCACCGATTCCGGGTCGAGCTGGGAGACCGAGCGGCCGCGCTCGTCGGCGACCCGGGCGTAGTCGTCGGGCGAGACGTTGCTGACCTTGGCCCACTCGACCTCACTGGCCAGGTCGCGCAGCAGCGCCTGGTCGGTCTGGATCCGCAGCCGACGAGCGGCACCGGCCAGCAACCCGATCTTGGAGTCGATCAGCTCGGGCAGCTCGTGGCCGTGCACGCGCGGCCAGAAGTAGCGGAGCTGGCGCAGGGCCGCGGAGTGGAAGGTCCGCGCCTGCACTCCCCCGGCGCCGAGGGTGCGGAGCCGGCCGCGCATCTCGCCTGCCGCGCGCGTCGTGAACGTGACGGCGAGGACCTCGGTCGGGGCATAGACGCCCGTCGCCACGCCGTACGCGATCCGGTGCGTGATGGCCCGGGTCTTGCCGGTCCCGGCGCCGGCGAGCACCCGCACCGGGCCTCGGATCGCCTCGGCGACCTGGCGCTGCTCGGGGTCGAGAGCGGCCAGCAGCTCGTCGGGCGTGGGCATGGGTGTGGAACAACTCCGAATGGTCGATGGTTGGGTGTGACGAACACCGGAAACCCTAGACGGCAGGACGGACAATCCCTCATGACCTCGTTCACGATGTACAGCACTCCTTGGTGCGGCTACTGCCAGCGACTCAAGGGTCAGCTCGACCGAGAGGGCATCAGCTACGAGGCGGTCGACATCGAGGAGACCCCCGACGCGGCCTTCATCGTGGAGCAGGCCAACGGGGGCAACCAGACCGTGCCGACCCTGGTCTTCACCGACGGCTCGGCCCTGACCAACCCGTCGGTGGCACAGATCAAGGCGAAGCTCGCCGAGCTGGTCTGACCCAGAGGTCGTTGGTCACCAGCCGGCGACCAACGGCTCCCCCAGCCAGCTCTCCATCAGTGACGACGAGATGGACACTCCGCCGGGCACGATGATGCCGGCATCCGTCTCTCCCCGGAGGTCGGCCCGGCTGAACCACTGCGCCTCGACGACCTCGATGCCGTCCACCTCGATCGCGTCGCTCAGGGCCCGGCCGGTGAATCCGAGCATCAGGCTCGAGGGCAGCGGCCACGGCTGGTTGCCGAAGTAGGCCACCTCCCCGACGGCGATGCCCGTCTCCTCCATCACCTCACGACGCACGGCGTCCTCCAGGGTCTCCCCCGGCTCGCAGAATCCGGCCAGGGTCGAGAACCTCTCCTCCGGCCAGGAGGCGTTGCGCCCGAGCAGGATCCGCTCCTCGTCGCTGCCGGGCTCACCGTGCGTGATGGCCATGATCACGGCCGGGTCCGTGCGCGGGAACTGCGACTTGCCGCACGACGCACACCGCAGCTCGTGCCCCTCGTGCGTCGACTCCAGCTGTCCGCCGCAGCGCGGGCAGAAGCGGTGGGCCCAGTGCCACTCGGCCAGCCCGATCGCGTGGAAGAGCCACGGCACCTCGGCCGCCAGGGTGGCGTCCCCGGCGATCAGCCGCGGGAACAGCGCGCGCAGGCCCAGCCACTCCTCGCGTTCACCTGGTACGGCGCCGGGGTCGGCGATCACCGCAAAGCGGGTCACTCCCTCCGTGTGCCCCAGCAGCAGCCGTGTCCCGTCGGGTGCGTCCGCGGGACCGACCCAGTGGACGGCGCCGTCCATCGGTCGCAGCCGTGTGCCGGCCAGCACCAGCACGCGGGTCGAGGAATCGGCCCAGCGTTCTGCGATCCAGTCCTCGTCCGTACGCCGCATCCCCTCCCGATCGTGCGCGTGCGACGACAGGGCGACGTGGGGCAGTTCGCGGGTCACGGGTTCTAGGGTGCCAGCATGACGATCCACATCGGTGCTGCCCCCGGAGACATTGCTCCCGTCGTCCTGATGCCCGGCGATCCGCTGCGGGCGAAGTGGATCGCGGACACCTTCCTCGACGATGCGCGGTGCTACAACGAGGTCCGCGGCATGCTCGGTTTCACCGGCACCTGGCGCGGGCAGCGCGTCTCGGTGCAGGGCTCCGGCATGGGCCAACCGTCGCTGGCGATCTACGTCAACGAGCTGTTCCGCGACTACGGCGTCGAGTCGATCATCCGGGTCGGGTCGTGTGGCGGGGTCACCGAGAAGGTCGCCGTCCGCGACGTCATCCTCGCCAGCGGCGCCTGCACCGACTCCTCCATGAACACCCACCGCTTCGGTGGCTATGACTACGCGCCGGTCGCCGACTTCGGGCTCCTGAGTCGTGCGTACGCCGCCGCGTCGGCCCTGCCCGACACCACCACCCACGTCGGGCTGATCATGTCGAGCGACTCGTTCTACTCGCCGCGCCCCGAGCTGATGGAGCCGATGGTGCAGCACGGCGTGCTCGCGATCGAGATGGAGGGCAGCGCGCTCTACACCCTCGCTGCGGCGTACGACAGGAAGGCGCTGGTCGTCTGCACGGTCAGCGACCACATCGTCACGGGTGAGGAGACGACTTCGGCGGAGCGGGAGCAGACCTTCGGCGCGATGATCGAGATCGCGCTCACTGCCGCCCTCGACGACTGAGACCCGCTCAGCCGGCGACCAGGGCCTCGAGCTCGGCCCGACCCGGGAGCGCATCGGGCTCGACGGTCCGGCCGGTGCGGACGTAGTGGAACGCGGCTCGCACGGACTCGGTCGGCACGCCGTGGATCTCGGCCCACGCGAGGCGGTAGATGGCGAGCTGCAGCGGATCGGCCGACCCGGACCGGCCGGTCTTCCAGTCGACGATCAGGAACGTGCCGTCGTCCTCGCGGTAGACCGCGTCGATCCGCCCGCGCACCACCTGACCGGCGAGGACCAGCGCGAACGGTGCTTCGACGGCGAAGGGCGCCCGGTCGGCGAACGGCCCCGCCTCGAAGCTGCCGATGACCTCCTGCAGCTCGCCGGCATCGTCGATGCCGGCGTCGGCTCGGCCCCACAGCTCGTCGGGCTCGATCAGCGCCTGCTGTCCGAAGCGCGCCTCGATCCAGGCATGGAAGTCGGTGCCGAACCGGGCCTGGTGAGACGGCGGTCGGGGCATCGGCCGGGCCAGCTCGCGCGCGAGCGCGTCGGCGTCGTCGTGCAGCCGGGCGAGCGCCGTGGCCGACAGGCTCGACGGGAGGGGTACGGCGATGTCGGTGGCGCGCGACGCCCGGGCCTCGGCGAGCAGCTGACCGAGATCGTCGTCCCAGTCAGCGACGCGGGCCGACTCGACCAGGTCGAGCCCGTCGTCGGCCGCCGTCGGGTCACTGGCCCGCACCAGCTCGGCCGCGGCCAGCCGACGGCGTGCTTCCTCACCCGGCCCCGGCACCGGCCAGGGCCGCGACGGGTCCACGTCGTCGTTGGGGTTGGGCGACTTGGCCGGCGGCTTGTCGAGCCAGTCACCGATCGGGACGCCCCACTCCTCCAGCTGGTCGCGCACGACGACCTGGTAGGCGGACGGGCCGAACGGGGTGGCCCGCTGGCCCCAGACGTAGGACGTGACGGCGAGGTGGTGGGCGGCCCGCGTGAAGGCGACATAGCCGAGGCGGAGCTCCTCCTCGGCGTCGTGGTCGCGGGTGTCGCAGCGGTAGGCGTCGAGCGCGGCCTTGTCGTAGCCGTGCAGCTGCGGCTGGTCGGCCCGGTCGCCGCGCAAGGGAGCCGGGAGCACGGCCGGTGAGCTCGTCCACAGCGTCCGTGAGCGGTTGCTCGGGAACCGCGTCTCGCCGACGCCGACGCAGAAGACCGACGACCACTCCAGGCCCTTGGCGCGGTGGACGGTCAGCAGCTTGACCGAGTCGGCGGCGGTCGGGGTGGCGATGTCGAGGCCGTTGCCCTGGTCGTCCTCGGCGGTGAGATAGGCCAGCAGGGCGGGCAGTGTCACGTCGCCGTCGACCGACTGGAACTCCGCCACGGCCTTGACGAAGAGGTCGAGGTTGTCGCGACGGGCCGCCGCGGCCGGTGCCGTGGCCGATGCGAGCTCGACATCGACACCCGTGGTGTCGATGACCCGGCGCACGACGTCGAGGAGCGGGTCGCCGACGTGCGCGCGCAGCCGGCGCAGCTCGCCCGCGAGGAGGCCGAAGCGCTCGCGCGCCTCGGGTGAGTAGGGCGCGTCACCGGGGTCGGCCAGCGCATCACTGAGCGCGGGCAGCTCGGAGGTGTCGATGCCGTCGGCGATGCGCAGCAGCTGCTGGGCGATCGAGGCAGCCTCGGTGCGGTCGCGACCGCCGCCGATCTCACTGGCGCGCTCGGCCAGCAGCCGGAGGTCACGCGGGCCGATCGCCCAGCGCGGCCCGGCCAGCAGGGTGAGCACCGCGGCATTGGCCGTGACGTCGTGGAGCAGCGAGAGCGTCGCCACCACCTCGGCCACCTCGGGCAGCCGGATCAGGCCGGAGAGCCCGACGATCTCGACCGGGATGCCGGCGCCGGTGAGGGCGTCGTAGACCTCTTCGGCCTGCGCGTTGTCGCGGCTGAGCACGCCGACCTCGGCCCACGGGGTGCCGGCCTCGTGGACCGCGTGGACGGCACCGGCGAGCCAGGCGAGCTCGTCGACGGCGCGCTCGAAGACGTGGGTCTCGACGAGGCCGTCGCCTCTCCCGTCGGCTGCCTGGAGCCGGGCGACCTTGTCGCCGTACGTCGCCAGCAGTGGCTCGGCCAGGCGGTTGGCGACGTCGAGGATGCGTCGGTCGGATCGCCGGTTGACCGTCAGCGGCAGCCGGCCGGTCTCCCCCTTGGAGGGCGGGAAGGTGTCGGCGAAGTTGAGGATGTTGGAGACGGACGCTCCCCGCCAGCCGTAGATGGCCTGGTTGGGGTCGCCGACCGCCATCACCGGGTGCCCCAGGCCGGACTCGACGTCCGGGCCGGAGAAGAGGCGGGCGAGCATCCTGGCCTGGGCGACGGAGGTGTCTTGGTATTCGTCGAGCAGCACCACCTTGAAGCGTCCCCGCTCGACCACCCCGACATCGGGCTGCTGGTCCACGAGGCGCGCGGCCAGCGCGATCTGGTCGCCGAAGTCCATCAGCCCGAGGTCGGCCTTGAGCCGTCGATAGCCGGCCACCAGCTCGAGCAGCTCGGCGCGGCGGTCGAGGGCGTTGACCGCCTTGTCCATCGCCTCGAGGTAGGTCTTGCGGGCCTTGCCCTGCATCTCCTCCGCACGGGCCAGCTCGAAGCCACGACGTGCCTCGCCGTCGACGCGACGCACGTCGTCGGCGTCGACCAGGTGCTCGCTCATCGCGCCGTCGAGGGCGAGGAGGTTCTGGATGACCGTCGCCGGGTGGTCGGAGAGCAGCTCGATCTGGCCGGTGAAGCGGTCGATGACCCGGGCGCCGAGCTGGTAGCGGGAGGCATCGGAGACGACACGCGTGTCGGGCTCGTGACCGATCCGCAGGCCGTGATCGGTCAGCAGGCTGCCGGCATAGGCGTGGTAGGTCGCGACCGTGGGCTCGAGGACGTCCTCGCCCTCGACGACCAAGGACTGGTCGAGAAGGCCGGCCCCGGTCAGCGCGACGTTGACGCGACTGCGCAGCTCGGCCGCGGCCTTGGTGGTGAAGGTGAGCCCGAGGACCTCCTCGGGCCGGACCTGTCCGGTCGCGACGAGGTAGACCACGCGCTGTGCCATCAGGGTGGTCTTGCCGCTCCCGGCGCCGGCGACGACGACGGTCGGTCGCAGGTCTGCGGTGATCGCCTGCCACTGCTCGGGGCTGGGCGCGTGCCCGCCCATCAGCGCCTGCAGGTCGGCCGGGCTGTCGAGTCGGATCGGGGTGCTCACTGGACCGTCACCGACCCGGCGCCCTTGGCGGGGCAGATCGAGATGAACGTGCAGTCGCGGCAGTGCTGGCCGGGAACCGCCGGGAACGTCTCGGTGCGGATCAGGGTCGCGGCGCGCGCCAGCCCGACGCGCAGCAGCTCTCGCTCGGGACCGTCATCGGCGTGCGCCTCCTGGGCCTGGACCTTGGCCACCGTGCTGTCGTCGTGGATGCCGAGCTGGACCAGCTCGGCCCCGCCGGATCGGGTCTCGCGGCCGAGTCGCTCGTCGAGCGCACCGGCATCCACGGCGTATTGGTAGAGCGCGAGCTGGAGGTTGCCCTTGACGGCAGGGCCGCTCGGGGCGCTGCGGCTGGTCTTGAAGTCGACCACCACGACCTCGCCGTCGACGGTGAGCTCGAGCCGGTCGGCGGTGCCGTTGAGGGCGACCTGGTGACCGTGCACGTCCACCACAGTCTTGAAGCGGGTCTCGGAGTCGACGAACTCACGCTTGTTGGACTCGTGCCACTCGACGAAGCGGGCGATGGCCTTGCGGATGCGGTCGTGCTCTCGCTTGCGGGACCACGGCGTGCGGAACGCCAGGCGGCCCCACACGGCGTCGACCTCGACCATCAGCGTGTCGGTGTCGGCGACCAGCTCACCGGTGGCGACGCGCTCGGCCAGCGCGTGCACGATCTGCCCGACGTTGACGGCCTGGTGAGCCGCCGAGATGCCACCCGCCTCGCGGGCGAAGAACCACTGGGCCGGGCACGTCATCAGCGACTCGAGCATGCTGGCCGACACCGGGACGGGCCGCTCGGGGTCGCGGACCGGCAGCGGAGACCGCGACACTGTGCGGGTGCCCCACCACGACGCGGGGTCGGCCTGGGGCACGAGCGGACGGCCGCCGACCTCCTCAGCGGCAAGGGCCGCGAGGCGACGGGCGGCGGCCTCCCGCAGCGGCTGCGACGTCGCCGGGTCGGCGACGGTCCGCCGCAGCTCGGCGACCAGGCCGCCCAGGGACAGCGGACGGGGCGGCCGTCCGTCGCGGTGCTCTGGGGTGATCTCGAGCTCGGCCAGGAAGCGCGACGGCTGCTCACCGTCGTCGTCGGTCGATCGCACGGCGGTGACGACGAGCCGCTTGCGGGCGCGGGTGCAGGCGACGTAGAAGAGCCGACGCTCCTCCATCAGCAGCGCGCGAGCGGTGACGGGCGGCACGAGGTCGGGGGTGCCCGCGGCGTCGATGCCGATCCGGTCGGCACCGAGGAGGCTCGAGCGGCGGCGCAGGTCGGGCCAGCCCTCCTGCTGCACGTGCGCGACCACGACCAGCTCCCACTCCAGGCCCTTGGACCGGTGGGCGGTGAGCAGGCGGACGGAGGACCCGCGCACCCCGCGCTCCGCGAGGGTGTCGCCCGGGATCTGCTGGGCGACGAGGTTGGCGAAGAAGGCGGCGACGCCGACGTGGTCGCGGTGCTCGACCGCGCGCGCGGTCACCTCGAAGAGCGCGCAGATCGAGTCGAGGTCCTTGTGCGCGCGACGGGCGCCGGCCCCGCCCTGGTCGACCTGGCGTCGCAACCGCTCGGGCCAGGTGGTGCCGGCCCACAGGTGCCAGAGCACGTCCTCGACGCTGGCCCGCTGCTCGAGCAGCGCTGCCCCCGATCGCAGCAGGGATGCGAGGGCGCGACAGCGCTCGACCTCGGGGCCGTCGAGATCGGCGAGGAAGTCGTCGGCCACGACCGCGAGTCGCAGCAGCTCGCGGCTCGTGCGGGGCGCGTCGCTGACCTTGTCACGTGCGCGGAGGCGGCGCGTGAGAGCACGCAGGTCGCCGGCGTCGAGCCCACCCAGCGGCGAGAGCAGCAGCGACTCGATGCGGCCGGGATCGAGGAAGTCGGGCGAGTCGGGGTCGGCGTTGTCGAGGTTGACCACCGCCCGCAGCCCGTCGAGCAGCGGCAGCACCGCGGAATCGCGCACCAGCGGGACGTCGTCGGAGGCCACCTCGACCGGCACGCCCGCCGCGGCCAGCGCCCGCCGCAGCGGGGGGATCGAGGCCTGCCCGGATCGAACGAGCACCGCCATCTGCGACCAGTCGATGCCGTCCTCGAGGTGTGCCCGGCGCAGCAGGTCGGCGAGGTGCTCGGACTCGGCGCGATCGGTGTCGAAGGTGTGGATCTCGACGCGGCCGTCACCGTGCGGACCGGGGACGGCCTCCGGCGACAGGAACGCCTCGCGGGCGTCGGCGCCGATGCTGCCGGTGAGCGGCAGCCGCGCGGAGATCCGGCCCGCTGCCAGCAGCAGCCGCGCCCCGAAGCGGCGGGTCCGGCGCAGCACGAGCACCGGCGCCTTCTCCCCCGACGTCGTGAGGAACTGCCCCGGGAAGTCGAGGATGCCGCGCACGTCGGCACCGCGGAAGCCGTAGATCGACTGGTGCGGATCGCCGACGACGGTGAGGTTTCGGCCGTCGCCGGCCAACGCCCGCAGCAGCGCCACCTGACCGGGGTCGGTGTCCTGGTATTCGTCGACGAAGACGTGGGTGAAGCGGGCCCGCAGCTCGTCGCGATGGGCTTCAGCCGTGACCACGGCCCGCCGGATCAGGTCGGGATAGTCGGTGGCACCGAGGTTGTCGAGGATCGTGAGGTATTGCTCGAGGAAGAGGCCCGCGGCCACGAACTCCGGCAGCCCGTTGGCGGCACCGAGGGCGGACAGCCCCGCCGGGTCGAGCCCCAACTCCTGGGCCCGCGACAGCACGGCGTGCACCTCGCGGGTGAAGCCGCGAGTGCCGAGCGCGCTCTTCAGCGACTCCGGCCACACGACCGCCTCGGGGTTGTCGGTCAGCAGCTCGCGCAGCACCACGTCGGCCTCCGGCGCGGACAGCAACCGCAACGGGGCGTCATAGAGGTCGAGCGGGTTGTAGGCACGGATCAGCTGGTAGGCGAAGGAGTGGAACGTCGAGCACGTCGCCGCCGACGTCGTGCGCCCGACGCGAGCGGTCACGCGGTCGCGCAGCTGTTCGGCGGCCTTGCGGGAGAAGGTCAGCGCCAGCACCTGGTCAGGATGGACACCCCGCTGCTCGATCAGCTCGGCGATCGCCTCGACCATCGTGGTGGTCTTGCCGGTGCCCGGCCCGGCCAGCACGAGCAGCGGCCCGCCCGCGTGGTCGACGACGGCCTGCTGGTGCTCGTCGAGCGTCGGCCGCACGCCGGCCGGCGCCGTCGCCCGGACCAGGCGATAGCTCGTGCTCGAGGTGGTGGTCGCGGCCATGACTGCACTCAAACAGACGGCACCGACAGTGCCGTCAGCGACTCACGCGTCGGCCGCACGCTCGTTGTAGATCCCGGCCTCTTCCTGGCCGCTCAGCTCGGCGATCGCCGCCATGATCTCGTCGGTGAGCAGGCGCCGGGCCTTGCCGAGTGGCATGTCGCCGTACCCCGCGGGCGAGATCGGCGCCCCGAACGCGACGCTCACGGGCGCGAGCTTGGGCAGGTTGGCATCGATCGGCTGCACGTCCTGGGTGCCCCTCAGCCCGACCGGCACGACCGGCACGCCGGCGCTCAGCGCGAGGTGAGCGACGCCGGTGCGACCGCGGTAGAGCCGGCCGTCGCGCGAGCGCGTGCCCTCGGGATAGATGCCGAACGCCTCGCCGCGGCCCAGCACGTCGAGCGCCGTCTCCAGGCTGGCGATGGCGGCCCTGCTGTCGTCACGGTCCACGGGCAGCATCCCCATGCCCTCGAACCACCCGCGCATGAGAGCTCCCTTGACGCCGGTGCCGGTGAAGTAGTCGGACTTCGCGAGGAACACCACCTTCCGCGGCACCACGATCGGGATCATCGTGCTGTCGATGAAGCTGAGGTGGTTGCTGGCCAGGATCACCCCACCCGAGCGCGGCACGTGTTCGAGCCCGGTCACGGTCGGGCGCCAGATCGCCCGGGCGATGGGCGGGGCGACTCGATGCACGGCGGCGAAGAACATGGTGGCCATTGTCCCCTAGGTCGACCCTGCGTCCGACCGCTCCCGCAACTGCATGCCCACGATGAGACAGAGCACCGCGAGCACGCCCACGGCGAGCGGCCACATCGTCGGTGCCCTGCCCTCGTCGAGCCCGACCACGGCGGCGTAGGCGACGGGTGCGACGAGGAAGCCGAGCAGCGTGCGGCGTACCCACACCAGGACCAGCCGTGGATCCAGCGCTGCGCGCACCGGTCCGTACGCCGCCAGCAACCCGGCGACGTGAGCGCCGGACAGCGCCAGGGCGGCCGCGAGGACGCTCGGCCGGACCGGGTCGGGGACCTTGATCGCCCACCACGCCATCACCGCGAGAAGCACCACGGGCCCCAGGGCCAGCTCGGGGAACGCGGCCCAGGCGAGGGAACCAGCCACGACGAGGAGGACCAGGAGTCCCGGCTGGCGGCCCGGCGCGATCAGCAGCGCGACGACCGGCAGCACGGCGACGACGCTGCGACAGATCACCTGGCTGCGGCTCCAGGAACGCCAGGCGGTCATCGGGCCCGCACCTGGGGGACCTGGCCGCGCCGGCTCTGCTGGCGCAGCACCTCGTCGACGGTCCCGCGTCCACGCCAGGGCACGATCGGGCAGCC
>JBDSPC010000004.1:0-20636 GCA_039914485.1 Nocardioides sp. | reverse complement strand
AAGTACACCGGCGAGTGGCGCGACTACGTCACCCGCCAGGCGCGCTGGGTCGACTTCGAGAACGACTACAAGACGATGAACCCCGACTTCATGGAGTCGGTCATGTGGGCGTTCAAGCAGCTGCACGAGAAGGGCCTCATCTACGAGGGCTTCCGCGTCCTGCCCTACTGCTGGAACGACGAGACGCCGTTGTCCAACCACGAGCTGCGGATGGACGACGACGTCTACAAGATGCGCCAGGACCCCGCGGTCACGGTCGGCTTCCGGTTGACGTCGGGGGAGCACACCGGCGCGCTGGCGCTGGTGTGGACGACGACCCCGTGGACCCTGCCCAGCAACCTGGCGGTGATGGTCGGGCCCGACCTCGACTACGTCGTCGTCGAGTCGGACCTCCCGACCGGCACGAGCGAGCGCTACCTGATCGGCGCCGAACGGCTGTCGGCGTACGCCCGAGAGCTCGGAGAGGACGTCACGGTCGTCGCGAGGGTCAAGGGCGCCGACCTGATCGGCGCGACCTACACGCCGCCGTTCGGCTACTACCTCGGCCATGAGTTCGCCTTCCGCGTCGTCGAGGCCGACTTCGTCACGACCACCGACGGCACCGGCCTCGTCCACTCCGCCGGCGCCTTCGGTGAGGACGACAAGGTCGTCACCGACCGCGAGGGCATCGAGGCGGTGATGCCCGTCGCGAAGGACGGTCGCTTCACCGCGCCGGTCTCCGAGTACGCCGGCATGCTGGTCTTCGACGCCAACCTGCACATCATCGACGACCTGAAGGTGACCGGCGGATCGGTCACAGAAGGCACCGTCCTCCTGCGCCGCGAGACCTACGACCACTCCTACCCGCACTGCTGGCGCTGCCGCGAACCCCTCATCTACAAGGGGGTCTCGTCGTGGTTCGTCGAGGTGACGGCGGTCAAGGCGCGCCTGCTCGAGCTCAACGAGGACATCCGCTGGGTGCCCGACCACATCCAGCACGGCTCCTTCGGCAAGTGGCTGGCCAACGCCCGCGACTGGTCGATCACCCGCAACCGTTTCTGGGGCTCGCCGGTCCCGGTCTGGAAGTCCGACGACGAGGCCTACCCGCGCCTGGACGTCTACGGCTCCTTCGAGGAGATCGAGCGCGACTTCGGTCGCCTGCCGCTCGACCACGACGGCACCCCCGACCTGCACCGCCCGTTCATCGACGACCTGACGCGCCCCAACCCCGACGACCCTCGCTCGCCCGAGGAGGGCCAGTCGACGATGCGCCGCGTCAGCGACGTGCTCGACGTCTGGTTCGACTCCGGCTCGATGAGCTTCGCGCAGGTGCACTACCCGTTCGAGAACGCCGACTGGTTCGAGGGGCACTTCCCCGGCGACTTCATCGTCGAGTACATCGGCCAGACCCGCGGCTGGTTCTACACGATGCACGTCCTCGCGGGCGCGATCTTCGACAAGCCCGCCTTCTCGACCTGCGTCAGCCACGGCATCGTGCTCGGCAGCGACGGTGCGAAGATGAGCAAGTCGCTGCGCAACTACCCCGACGTACGCGAGGTCTTCGACCGCGACGGCGCCGACGCCATGCGCTGGTTCCTGATGAGCTCGCCGATCCTGCGCGGCGGCAACCTCGTCGTCACCGAGCAGGGCATCCGCGACTCCGTGCGCCAGGTGCTGATCCCACTGTGGAACAGCTGGTACTTCTTCAGCCTGTACGCCAACGCCGAGTCCTACGACGCGCAGCGCTCGACCGCGAGCAGCCACCCGATGGACCGCTACATCCTGGCCAAGCTGCGCGACTACGTCGCCGCGATGACCCACGAGCTCGACAACTACGAGGTCGCCGGTGCGTGCGACTCGACGCGTGGCTTCCTCGACGTGCTGACCAACTGGTACATCCGCCGCTCGCGCGAACGCTTCTGGAACAGTGAGTCGACCGAGTCCTTCGACACCCTCTTCACGGTGCTCGAGACGGTCTGTCGCGTCACCGCGCCGCTGATGCCGCTCGTCACCGAGGAGGTCTGGCGCGGTCTCACCGGTGAGCGCTCGGTGCACCTGACGGACTGGCCGCTGGTGGACGACCTGCCGCAGGACGAGGTCCTCGTCGCGGCGATGGACTCGATCCGCGAGGTCTGCTCGGCCGGCTCGGCGCTGCGCAAGGCCGCAAGCCTGCGCAACCGGCTGCCGCTCGCGGCCCTCACGATCGTGGTCGCCGACCCCGACCGGCTGGCGCCCTTCACCTCGATCGTCGCCGATGAGCTCAACGTCAAGGAGATCCGGCTGCTCGACGTCGCGACCGACGAGGCCCACGCCTACGGCGTGAAGCAGTCGCTCACGGTCAACGCCCGGGCTGCCGGTCCGCGCCTCGGCAAGGACGTGCAGCTCGCGATCAAGGGCTCGAAGTCCGGCGACTGGAGCGTGGCCGAGGACGGCACCGTCACGGCCGGTGGGCTCGCACTCGTCGAGGGCGAGTTCTCGCTCGAGACGGTCGCCGCCGACACCGGCGCCGACACCGCGACCGGCGTGCTGCCGGGTGGGGGCTTCGTCGTGCTCGACACCGCGCTCACCCCCGAGCTCGAGGCCGAGGGCGTCGCCCGCGACCTCGTCCGAGCGGTCCAGCAGGCCCGCCGCGACGCCGGTCTCGACGTCAGCGACCGGATCGCGCTGACCGTGGCGGGTCCCCCCGACGTGCTCGCCGCCGCGCGCACCCACGAGACGCTGGTCGCGCAGGAGACGCTGTCCACGAGCGTGTCGTACGCCGATGCCCCGGACGTTGCCGTGACGGTGACGCGCGCCTGAGGTCCGTCGCCACCACCCGCGCGTGACGAACGACCTGGCTACGGCAGCCGCGAGGCGATCTTGTCGAGGTAGCCGACCACGGTCGCCTCGTCGGCGTCGGGGATGCCCCAGATCAGGTCGGTGACCCCGACGTCGGCCCAGAGCGCGACGTCGTCGGCCGAGGGCTTGGCGACGATCAGGAGGTGGATCTGTGGCGCCCCGTCGCGCCCGGCATCCCCCCAGGCCTCGTGCAGGAGTGCTGCCTTCGAGCCGATGTCCGATGTCCGCGGCGTCGTCATCCAGCCGTCGGCATTCGCCGCGATCCACGCGACGGTCCTCGGTCCGGCCTCCGCGCCGATCACCAGCGGGATGTGGGGTTGCGTCGGCTTGGGATAGGCCCACGACGGCCCGAACGAGACGAATTCTCCGTCGTACGCCGCCTCCTCCTCCGTCCACAGGGCGCGCATCGCCTCGATGTACTCCCGCAACACAGTGCGCCGGCGATCGGCCGGGACGTGGTGGTCGGCGAGCTCGTCGGTGTTCCAGCCGAAGCCGGCGCCGATCGTGACCCGGCCGCCGGAGAGGTGGTCGAGGGTGGCGATCGTCTTGGCCAGCGTGATCGGGTCGGACTCGACGGGCAGGGCCACCGCCGTGCCCAGCCGGATCGTCGAGGTGACCGACGCCGCGGTCGCCAGCGCGACCCACGGGTCGAGCGTGCGCAGGTAGCGGTCATCGGGCAGGGACTCGTCACCGGTGCCGGGATGGGCCGCGCTGCGGCGTACGGGGATGTGGGTGTGCTCCGGCACGTAGAACGTGTCGAAGCCGCGATCCTCGGCCGCCCGGGCGCATGCCGCCGGGGTGATGCCGCGGTCGCTGGTGAAGAGGACGACGCCGTTGCGCATGGTGGAAGACTAGAACAGGTTCTCGTTCATCGGTCTGATGATTGGATGGCGTCATGCTTCTTCTGGACCTGACTGCCGATGCCGTGACCCTGACCGAACAGCTCGTCAACATGGAGTCGGTGAGCCACGACGAAGCCGCCATCGCCGACGCGATCGAGGAGGTGTTGAGGACCCTGCCGCACCTGACGGTCACCCGCCGCGGGAACACGATCGTGGCTCGCACCGACCTCGGCCGCCCCGAGCGCGTCGTCATCGCCGGGCACATCGACACGGTCCCGCTCAACGACAACCTGCCGGCGCGCCGGGACGGCGGCATCCTGCACGGCCTCGGCACCTGCGACATGAAGGGGGGCGACGCCGTGATGCTCAAGCTCGCCGCCGACGTGCTCGAGCCCAACCGCGACATCACCTTCATCTTCTACGACGCGGAGGAGGTCGACTCGGTCCACAACGGCCTGCGCAAGCTCGCCGAGAGCGACCCCGACCTGATGACCGCCGACTTCGCGATCCTGATGGAGCCGAGCAACGCCGACGTCGAGGCCGGCTGCCAGGGCACCATGCGCGTCGACGTCCGCACGACCGGCGAGCGCTCGCACTCCGCGCGCAGCTGGAAGGGCGTCAACGCGATCCACAAGGCCGCGCCGATCCTCGCGCTCCTCAACGAGTACGTCGCCCGCCAGCCCGTCATCGACGGCCTGACCTACCACGAGGGACTCAACGCGACCGGCATCCGCGGTGGGGTCGCCGGCAACGTGATCCCCGACGAGTGCGTGGTCGAGGTCAACTTCCGCTTCGCACCCGACCGCGACGAGGCCGACGCCGAGGCCTTCGTCCGCGACTTCTTCGAGGGCTTCGACGTGACGGTGACCGACATGGCCGCGGGTGCGCTGCCCGGGCTCGACCGGCCCGCCGCGAAGGCGTTCGTCGAGGCGGTCGGCGGCGAGGTCGCACCGAAGTTCGGCTGGACCGACGTCGCCAGGTTCACCGCCCTCGGCGTGCCCGCCGTCAACTTCGGCCCCGGCGACCCGATGTTCGCCCACAAGCAGGACGAGCACGTGCCGATGGAGCACATCACCCGCTGCGAGACGCAGCTGAAGGAGTGGCTGTCATGAGCACCCCACGACGTTCTTCTCCTCCGCTACGCTCCCCCGAACAACGCCGAGGGGACCCCGCATGACGCAGCAGTTCAAGGGTCCGGTGATGACCCGACGCGGCCAGGTCGAGGAGGGCAGCACCACCGACCAGCGGCTGCTCGACTCGCGCGGCCCGGCCGACTGGGTGCACACCGACCCGTGGCGGGTCCTGCGGATCCAGTCGGAGTTCGTCGAGGGCTTCGGCGCGCTGGCCGAGCTCGGCCCGGCGATCGGCGTCTTCGGCTCGGCCCGGACCAAGGTCGACCACCCGTTCTACGCGATCGCCGAGACGGTCGGCAGGCGGCTGGCCGAGGAGGGCTTCGCCGTCATCACCGGCGGCGGGCCGGGCGCCATGGAGGCCGCCAACAAGGGCAGCAGCGAGGCGGGCGGCATCAGCGTCGGCCTCGGGATCGAGCTGCCCTTCGAGGCCGGCCTCAACCAGTGGGTCGACAAGGGCATCAACTTCCGCTACTTCTTCACCCGCAAGACGATGTTCGTGAAGTACAGCCAGGGCTTCGTCGTCCTGCCCGGCGGCCTCGGCACCTTCGACGAGCTCTTCGAGGCGCTCACGCTCGTGCAGACGCAGAAGGTGACGTCCTTCCCGGTCGTGCTGCTCGGCACGGCCTACTGGCAGGGACTGGTCGACTGGCTGCGCGACACGGTGCTGGCGGAGGGCAAGATCAACGCGGACGATCTGGACATGTTCACCGTCACCGACGATGTCGAGCTCGCCGTCAAGCTGATGGTCGACGCGCGCCAGGGGCGCGTCGAGACACCCACCCCCGAACGACCGGAGTGAGCCGATGATGTGGGTGTTCGCGATCCTGATCGTGCTCGCGATGGGCGGCGTCGCCCTGGTCGCCTCCGGGCGCACGGGCGCCCTGCCCGAGGAGTACGACGACCGGCCGGACGTCCTCGTCCCCGCCGGTCGCCTGCAGGCCGCTGACCTGCGCAAAGTCCGCTTCTCGCTCGCGTTCCGGGGCTACCGCATGAGCGAGGTCGACACCCTGCTCGCCCGGCTCGCGGACCAGCTCGACGACGGTGTCGACGAGGCCGGTGACGAGGACTCGCGTGGCGGTCACCGCCGCGCCTGAGGCACACTCCCGGTCATGCTCCTCCAAGTTCTCGTCTACGTCCTGACCCCCCTCGCGGCGGTGGTCGTGGTCCTGACGCGCCTCCGACTCCGCGGTGACGGGAGCGCGGCCGGCCGGCTCCAGATCAGCCACCGGGTGCTGTCGCTGCACACGCTCTTCGGCGGTCTGGCGCTGATCGTGTGGGTGCTGTTCCTGGCCTTCCCGGCCGACAGCCTGCCCGGCGGCGCGGCCGCGGGGATCGTGGCGATCGGCCTGTGGTGGGTCACCACCATCCTCGGGTTGTTGGTGCTCGCCCGGTGGCTGCCGGCCCGCGGCAAGCACGCCGAGCCCGCCGCCGTCGACTCGTGGAGCAAGGGACCGTGGCTCTCGATGCTGGCCCACATCGGGCTGCTCGTCGGCGTGCTGGTCTTCACCTACGCCTACCTCACCGCCGCCGTATGACACGTCTCCTGGGGCTGGCGCTGCTGCTCGGCCTGCTGCCCTTCGGCGTCACGTCATCGGCGTACGCCGAAGTGCCGGCCGTGCAGGCCGACCGGCCCAGCGCCGTCGTGGAGCGCCGCGTGATCGGCACCTCGGTCGCCGGCCGCCCGATCCGGGCCTGGCGACTCGGCGAGCCCGGCAAGCGGCGGGTCGTGCTGATCTCGACCATGCACGGCAACGAGCCGCACACGCGGCAGATCCTGACCAGCCTGCGCGACGGCCGCCCGATCCGCGGCATCGACCTGTGGGTGATCCCGGCCTACAACCCAGACGGGCTCGCCCGGCACTCGCGGCGCAACGCTCGCGGGGTCGACCTCAACCGCAACTACCCCTACGACTGGGCCGAGCTCGACGGCAACTACGAGTCCGGTCCGCGACCCGGGAGCGAACCCGAGACGCGCGCGGTGATGCGCTTCCTGAAGCGGATCGACCCCCAGCGGCTGATCAGCTTCCACCAGCCGCTCAACGGCGTCGACACCGACACCAAGGACTCGCGCTTCGCCCGCCGACTGGCCCGCGCGCTGCGCCTGCCCCGGACGCGCCTGGACTGCGGCGGTCTCTGCCACGGCACGATGACGGGCTGGTTCAACGCGAGGTTCGAGGGAGCGGCCCTGACGGTGGAGTACGCCGCACATCCCTCCCGGCGCCGGATGACGATCGAGGCGCCGCGCCAGCTCCTCGCCGTCCTCGGTGCCCGCCGCAAGGCCGCATCCGCTGGTTGATCAGCGGCCGTGGAAGACCGGCTTCTCCTTCGCGACGAACGCGGCCACGGCTGCGGAGTGGTCCTCGGTGGCACCCGTGCGGTTCATGGCCTGGCCCTCGTTGGCGAGCGAGTCGGCGAAGGAGTTCTGCGAGGAGAAGGCGACCGACTGGCGGATCGCGGCGAACGCGACCGTCGGCCCGGCGGCGAGACGGGTCGCGAGGGCGGACACCGTCGCTTCGAGCTCCGCAGCGGGCACGACCTGGTTGGCCAGGCCCAGCGCCTCGGACTCGGCGGCGGGCACGGTGCTCGGGAAGTAGAGCAGCTCCAGTGCCTTGGCCTGACCGACCAGGCGCGGCAGGTGGTAGCTCGCACCGGTGTCGGCCGCCAGCGCGACGCCGGCGAAGGCGAAGTTGAAGCCCGCCGTGTCGGCCAGCACTCGCATGTCGCAGGCCAGCGCGAGGGACGCGCCCGCACCGGCCGCGACGCCGTTGACGGCCGCGATGACCGGCTTGGGCATGGTCGCGAGCGCGGTCACGATCGGGTTGTAGTGGCGCTCGACGGTGGTGAAGAGTTCGTCGGTCGACCCGCTGCGCAGCAGCTCGATGTGCTCCTTGAGGTCCTGCCCGACGCAGAACCCGCGCCCGGTGCCGGTCAGCACGACGCAGCGCACCGACTCGTCGGCCGCGACCTGCTGCACGATGTCGCGCAGCAGCTCCTTCGTGGCGATGTCGAGGCTGTTCATCGCGTCGGGGCGGTTGAGCGTGATCGTGGCGATAGCGTTGTCGACGCTCAGCAGGACGGGCTGTTCGGGGCTCATGCCCTGCAGTCTGCCAGTGCGCTCAGGTGCTCTGCAGGGTCCGCGCGACGAACGCGGAAGCGGCGGGTCGCAGGCGCTCACCCTCGACCTGGAAGAACGCACTCGCCCGGTGTCCGGGCCAGTCGCTGGGGAGCAGCTCGGCGGGCAGCCCCGGGTCCGCGAAGAGGAACTTGCGCCACTCGTGGACCAGCCGGAACCGGGCGGCGTAGGCCGCCTCCTCCGGGTCCTCGTGGGAGCTGAGGTCGCTCTCGACGCGATCGGCCGCGTCGTGCGTCCAGTCGCTGTAGGCCGCGCCCAGCGCGTCGAGGTCCCACGCCTGCACGGGGGCGTCGGCAGGTTCGAATCCCTCGGCAACCGCCGTCGTGGCGCTCGCCCCCACCCGCAGCAGCGTCGCCTCGAGCTCGGCGCGCGCGAACGGGCTCACCCACACGCGGTCGGCCAGCTCGGCATAGCCGAGGAACGGCAGGTCGCGCAGCACCGCGGCCCGGATCGAGCGATCGGCGTACGGCGCCACGAACACCAGCTGCCACGAGCCGTCCCACGCACGGGGCCGGCGCTGGTAGATCCGGGTCGCGGACTCCTCCAGCCTGCGCACCGCCTGCGGGGTCGCGGCGTACCCGCGGGACCCCTCGACGTCCGCCGGCGAGAGCCAGCCCTGGCTCACCATCCGGGAGATCGCGGTCCGCACGGCCGGGGCCGCGATCCCGAGCGGGGCCAGGAGACGCACCAGATCGGCCACCGCGGCGACGTGTCCGTGCGCGACGAGGTGGTCGCCGTACACATCGAAAAGCGCGGAGCGGGCGTGCATGGGAGGAGTCTGCCAGCCGTGCGCGGTGCCCTGTGGTCCGCGTCACGCCCACCATGGGGGATAATGGAGTCGAAGAACGCCGTCGGGGCGGCCCCAGCCGCCTCGATTTCGCATGTGGAGCCATAGACCGGTGATCCACTCCAGCAGAATCAGGAAGAGGTGCGCCGATGGCCGCCATGAAGCCCAGGACGGGCGACGGACCACTCGAGGTGACCAAGGAAGGCCGCGGCATCGTCATGCGCGTGCCGCTCGAAGGCGGTGGCCGCCTCGTCGTCGAGCTGAACAAGGACGAGGCCGGCGCGCTCGGGGATGCGCTCAAGGACGTCGTCGGCTGATCGTGGCCGCCTCGTTGCAGCTCCCCGCCCAGATCTCCCCACCGGAGTTCGCCCTCAGCCCGGCCCTGCCGCACCAGATCGGCGGGGCCGAGGTGTGGGCCCTGCCGGTGATCCCGGCGGATGCCGAGGGCGACTCGATCGCCCTCGGCCCCGGGGCCGAGGAGGCGGGCGAGTTCTTCGGTCTCGATCTGCTCGGCCTGCTCGAGGCGCAGAAGGCCACCGGCAGGACCGGTGAGGTGATCACCGTTCCCGTCGTCCACGACGACGTGCGGGTGCTGATGTTCATCGGCGTCGGCGAGCAGTCGGTGACCGACTATCGCCGGGCCGGCGCGGCACTGGCACGGGCCGCCAAGGACCGGGCCAGCGTGGCCAGCTCGGTCACCGCGATCGCCCCCGACGAGGCGCTCGGTGCGTTCGTCGTGGGAGCGATGCTGGGTTCGTTCGGCTTCCACTGGCGTTCGAGCGGTGCCGTGGAGGCTCCGGTGGCGCGGATCGTGCTGGCCGGCACGACCGACGAGGACGCCGACGACGAACTGGCGCGAGCGCTCGCGGCCGGTGGTGCCGGATGGCGCTCGCGCTTCCTCGCGTCGGTGCCCTCCAACCTCAAGACGCCGGCCTGGCTGGCCGAGCAGGCAGTGGAGTTCGCCGAGGCCGCTGGCCTCGACGTCACGATCTGGGACGAGCAGCGGCTCGCCGAGGAGGGCTTCGGCGGCGTGCTCGCCGTCGGCGCGGCCTCCGTGTCGCCGCCCCGGCTGATCCGCCTCGACTACTCACCGCCCGGCGCCACGAAGAAGACGCCCACCGTCGTGCTGGTCGGCAAGGGCATCACCTTCGACACCGGTGGTCTCGACATCAAGCCGCCCGCCGGCATGTTGTCGATGAAGCGCGACATGTCCGGTGGTGCCGCGGTGCTCGCGACGATGGCCGCCCTGCGCGACGTGCAGTGCCCGGTCCGGGTGATCGGCCTCGTGCCGGCCGCCGAGAACGCCATCGGCGGCGCCGCGATGCGGCCCGGTGACGTGATCCGCCACTACGGCGGTCGCACCAGCGAGGTCAACAACACCGATGCCGAGGGCCGTCTCGTGCTTGCCGACGCGATGGCCTACGCCGTCGCCGAGCTCAAGCCCGACGTCCTGGTGGACATCGCCACCCTCACCGGCGCGATGAAGGTCGCCCTCGGGCAGGGCACCGGCGGCTACTTCGCCAACAACGAGGCCCTGGCCGGCATGCTCGCCGACGCGTCCTCGTCCTCCGGCGAGCTGCTCTGGCGGATGCCGCTCGTGGCCGACTACGAGGAGCGGGTGAGCTCCAGGATCGCCGACGGCGACAACTCCGCCGGGGGTGCGCAGGCGATCACCGCTGCCCTCTACCTCCAGCACTTCGCGGGCGACGTCCCGTGGGCGCACATCGACTTCGCCTCCATCGCCGAGGCTCCGGCCGAGCGTCACGAGTGGACGCAGGGGCCGACCGGCTTCGGTCCCCGGCTGCTGCTGGCCTGGCTCGGCTCGGAGGATCCGCTCGAGGGGATCGCCTGATGAAGGGCCTGACCGTGCGCTGGTCGCTGGCGGCGGCCGGCGATGGCGTCGAGGAGTCGCTCGCGGCCTACGTCGCAGACTCGTCGTTCGCCCGCTTCACCGGCATGACCGGGCTCCAGTTCAAGACCTGGCGCATCGTGCCGGGTGACTGGTTCGAGGGCTGCTACGTCTTCGCCAGCGACGAGGCACGTGCCGAGTTCCAGGAGACCTTCACCGCCGGGGCGGCCGAGTCTCCCGTCTCCGTGCTCGTCGGCACCCCGCCGATCCTGATCGAGGCGTGCGACATCGTCGCGATCGCCGAGGGCTGGGAAGGCTTCGCGGCCACCCCTCGCGCCTGAGCGCCTGATCGCTCAGGTCTCGGGCGTCCAGACCTTCTTCGCCACCAGCAGACCGTCACCCACGGGCAGCAGGACCGACACGAGCGACTCGTTGTCGGCGATCGTGCGGCCCAGGTCGCGGATCGCGACGGTCTCCTCGTCACGCTGCGCGGGGTCGGCGACGCGGTCGTGCCACAGCGCGTTGTCGAACGCCACGACCCCACCGGGGCGCAGCAACCGCACTGCCTCAGCGAGGTAGGCGCCGTACTCACGCTTGTCGCCGTCGCAGAACACCATGTCGTAGTGACCGTCGGTGAGGCGGGGGAGCACGTCGAGGCCGGCGCCGGCGATGGTGCGCGCACGGTTGGCGGGGATGCCGGCGTCGTTGAAGGTCTCCTTGGCGAGGCGCTGGTGCTCGGCCTCGATGTCGACCGTGGTCAGGACACCGTCCGAGCGCATGCCGCGCAGCAGCCACAGACCGGAGACACCGGTGCCGGTGCCGATCTCGACCACGGCGCGCGCGTCGAGGACCGATGCCAGGAAGCGCAGCGCGGCCCCGCCACCGGAGCCGATCGGGGCGACCCCGACCTCCTCGGCACGGGCACGCGCGGCGGCCAGGATGTCGTCCTCCGCCACGAACTCCTCGGCGTAGGTCCAGCTCGCGGGCTTGATCGGCGTGGTGATGATGGTCCTCCTGGAGACGAGTCGCGCGAGTGCGCCAAGCGTGGCAGCGACTCTATCGCTCCTGGCCGGCTCCCCGATCCGAGCGACACCGCGGGAACACGCGGCCCGGCCCGTCCGTTGTGCCGGAAGAGCCGCAATCCATGGCTGGAATGTGCTCGTTTCACAGGGTCCTCTCAGACCCGGTCCCTAGGTTGAAGAGGTCAGACACTGTTCGGTCAGCAGCTCACACGTCAGGGGACCCCGGTGAGGGATTCAAGCGAAGCCACCGTCGGCGTGCCGACGTGGGACGAGGTCGTCGAGAACCACTCCGACCGCGTCTTCCGCCTCGCCTACCGGCTGACCGGCAACCGACCCGACGCCGAGGACCTCACCCAGGAGGTCTTCATCCGGGTCTTCCGCTCGCTCGACAGCTACACGCCCGGCACGTTCGAGGGCTGGCTGCACCGCATCACCACCAACCTCTTCCTCGACGGCGCGCGCCGCAAGCAGCGCATCCGCTTCGACCCGCTCTCCGACGAGCGCGCCGCGCGACTGGAGAGCGCCGACATCGCGCCCGAGCTGTCCTACGCCGACCAGCGCTTCGACGACGACATCGAGCGTGCGCTGGCGACCCTGCCGCCGGACTTCCGCGCTGCCGTCGTGCTGTGCGACGTGGAGGGCCTGACCTACGAGGAGATCGCGGAGATCCTCGATGCGAAGCTGGGCACGGTCCGCTCCCGGATCCACCGTGGCCGGGCGATGCTGCGGCGGGCGCTGGCGCACCGCGCACCCACCGAGGGCCGCGAGCGTTATGCCGGTCCCGGCCTGGAGCTCGACGTCCCGGGGCAGCTGTCGTGATGCACCTCGGCTCGCGGGTCAGCGCCCTGCTCGACGGTCGGTTGCCGGCCGCGGAGGAGGAGCGCGCGTGGGCACACGTCCACGAGTGCAACCCGTGCCGTGACCTGGTCGAGCGCGAGGGCTGGATCAAGACTCGACTCGCCGGCCTCTCCTTCGCCGACCGCTCGGCGTGCGAGGCGCCCGATCGGCTGAAGAGCTCTTTGCTCGGCTGCGGTTCCGCCCTGACCCCGCCCGCCTTCTCGACCACCTCGACCACCGTCCGGGCGCGCCACCGCTCCCTGGTCGCGATCGGCGGCGGTGCGGCCGGCGCGGCGGTGGTCGGCGTGCTCGCCCTCGGTGCGGCCGGGACGCCGCAGCTCGAGCGGCGTGCGCCCAGCGACCTGTCGCGACCGACCACGACCTCGACGCCCGCGGTCAACGACCGCACGACCGACCCTGCCACCCGGCGTTCGCCCCAGCGGCCGCGCCAGCAGCGCCAGGACACCCCGCAGCGTGGCTTCACCCCCCAGGTCGTGGCGCTGCGGGACGCGCCGCGGGTGACAATGGCTCCGTGAGCGACCACTACTCCGGCCCCAACCCGCCTGATCCCGACTCCCAGCCCGATGCGCAGCCCGACCGCGCACCGGACGCCGGGTCCGATGTCGAGCCCACGCAGCCGATCACCGGAGTCGGGTGGACCTCACCCTCCATGCCGCAACAGCAGCAGACACCTGCGCCCGTGACGCCGACCTACCAGTCCGCGCCGTCGCCCATCCCGGCGCAGCAGTCGCCGTGGGGTCCGCCCCAGCAGCCCGGGCAGCCGGCTTACGGCGTGCCGGTCACGGCGCCGACGCCACTGCACCGCACCGACCAGCCCAAGGGCCGGGTCTCCGGCTGGATCTGGCCGGTCGTGGCCGTGCTCGCGTTGGTGCTCGGCCTGCTCGGCGGTTTCCTCGGGGCGCTGGGCTACGACCGGATGGACGACAACTCGTCGACGTACGACGACGGGCTGGGCGCGGTCCAGACGCAGGACGCCGCGCCGCTCGCCGCGGACAACGGCTCCGTCCCCGCCGTCGCCCAGGCACTGCTGCCGAGCACGGTGCAGATCATCGCGGCCTTCGACGGTGAGGACGAGGGTGCCACCGGCTCCGGGTTCGTCCTCGACCGCGAGGGCCACATCGTCACGAACAACCACGTGGTGCAGTCGGCGGCCGAGGACAACGGCCCGATCAAGGTCGTCGACTTCGAGGGCGTGCGCCACGATGCGACCGTCGTGGGCCGCAGCCCCGTCTACGACCTCGCGATCCTCAAGATCGCCGACGCGGGCGACCTCGAGCCAGCGGCCCTGGGCGCCTCGACCGGCCTGCACGTCGGCGACCCGGTCGTCGCGTTCGGTTCTCCGCTGGGGCTGAGCCAGACGGTGACCTCCGGGATCGTCAGTGCCCTCGACCGCCCCGTGACCACCGGTGACGAGGACAACGTCTCCTCCTACATCAACGCCGTGCAGACCGACGCCGCGATCAACCCGGGCAACTCCGGCGGGCCGCTCGTCAACCTCGCCGGCGAGGTGGTCGGGGTCAACTCAGCCATCGCGACGACCGGTGGTGGCGGACTCGGCGGGGGCGGCTCGGGCAACATCGGCGTCGGCTTCGCCATCCCGATCGAGCAGGTGCGCACCACCGCCGACCAGATCCTGCGCAGCGGCGAGGCGCGCTACCCGGTGATCGGTGCCCAGGTGCGCACGGGTGGTGCCGACAGCGTCGGGGCCCTGATCACCGAGGTCAACAAGGACACCCCCGCCGAGGACGCCGGGCTGCTCAAGGACGACGTCGTGACCGAGGTCGACGGCAAGCCCGTCACCGACGGGATCGCACTGATCGTCGCGATCCGCACGCACCAGCCGGGCGACACGATCGAGTTCACGGTCAAGCGGGGCGGCGACGAGAAGGCCGTCCAGATCACCCTCGACGGCGAGGTCGGCTGACCGCAGGGTCAGCCGTCGTCGCGGGCGGCGTCGCTCTCCACGAACGGGTGGGAGCTGACGAAGGTCTTCGTCTCGTCGTACATCCGCTCGATGTACTTCTCCAGCTCCGAGCCCTCGACCCGCCACTGGCCGCGGCCGCCGATCTTGATCGCCGGCAGGTCGCCACGCCGCACGAGGGCGTAGACCTGCGCGCTCGAGGTGTTGAGCACCTCTGCCACGTCGGCCAGCGTGAGGAAACGGGGGGAGGCCATGGCGACATGGTGCCACTGGAGACGGCACGGAGGTACGCCGCCTCGCGAGCCTGTGGAGAAACAACCCCGTCGCGGTGTGCCTGTGGACAACCACTCGTTTCGAAACGCGCCCAGAGGTCATGATGAGGCGGTGTCTCGGACCCACGCCGCCATTGACGTCCCCACCGCCACCCGCGCCCAGCCCCCGGGCTGGCGCGATCCGCGCCTCTGGATCGGGGTCGCCATCGTCGCGGTGTCGATCGTGGCCGGGGCCAGGATCCTCGGCGGGGCCGACGACTCCGTGACCGTCTGGGCGGCAGCTCGCGACGTGGCGCCGGGCGACACGGTCCGTGCGGACGACCTGGTCTCGACGTCCGTGCGCTTCGGTGACGACGCCGACCTCGATCACTACCTCCTCACCTCCGCGCCCCTGCCCGACGACCTGCGTCTGACCCGCGGCCTGGGAGCCGGGGAGCTCGTGCCGGCGGCCGCGCTCGGCTCGGGCGAGGAGGCCGAGACCGTGATCGTGTCGCTGGCATTTCCGCACGAGCTGATCCCGACCAACATCGGTGCCGGCTCCGTGATCGAGCTCCTGGTGATCCCCGACGAGAACGCCGCTGATGGCAAGCAGGCCACCAGAGAGCCGACCACCGTGCTCTCCGACGTCGTGGTCATCGACGCACCGTCCGCGGCCGATGCGCTGGGCAGCGTCAGCCGTGGCCGCCAGCTGGTGCTGGGGATCCCGGAGGCGGAGTCTGACGCGCTGACCGAGATCCTGGCGGCGAGCGAGGACCAGCGCGTGCGCGTCCTCGTCCGCGGCTGAGGGGAGGCGGCGATGATCTGCGTGCTGATGATGGCGTCCGGTGCCGGCTGGGAGTCCGATGCCTTCGCCCGCTTGAACACGGCCGGGGGAGTCGTGGTGCTCAAACGCTGCGTCGACGTCGACGACCTGCTCGCCACCGCGACCAGCGGCCAGGCCGACGTCGCCGTGATCGGGCTGGAGGCGCCGGGTCTGGACCCGTCCGCCGTCGCCCATCTGAGGAGGTACGCCGTCCGACCCGTGGCCGTCGTTGCGTCGGCCGTCGACGACCTCGACGTGCTCAGTCGATCAGAGCGACTGGGGATCACCAACCTCGTCTCGGCCGACGACCTCGAGTCGCTGGCCGAGGTGGTCTCGACGGTCGAGGACATGGCCGACACGCAGGTGCGTGGACTCGAGCCGTCGGCTCCGGTCGTGAGTGCGCCCACCGACGAGCACCGGGTGGTGGCGATCTGGGGTCCCGGAGGTGCGCCCGGCCGCACCACGCTAGCGGTCTCTGTGGCGGCCGAGCTCGCGCGCCGCGGCGGCTCGACCGTCCTGATCGACGCCGATCCGTACGGCGGTGGCGTGGCCCAGCAGCTCGGCATCCTCGACGAGGTGTCCGGCCTGCTCTCGGCCGCCCGGCTCGCGGGAGCCGGTCAGCTGGGGGACCGGTTCGCGTCCACCACGCGCGCGATCGGTGATCGGCTGACCGTCGTCACCGGCCTGCCCAGGGCGGACCGCTGGATCGAGGTTCGCGCCACGCACCTCGAGTCCGTGCTCGACCGCGCCCGCGAGCTGGGACACGTGATCGTCGACACAGGCTTCAGCCTGGAGGACGACCCGGGAGGCGACTTCGGCGCCCGGCCCGCGCGCAATGCGATGACGCTGACGGCGCTCGCGGCGGCCGATGAGATCGTCGTCGTCGGGGCCGCGGATCCCGTCGGCCTGTCACGCCTGGCGCGCGGACTGGTGGACCTGCGCGAGATCACCGGCGGTGCTCCGGTGCGGGTCGTCGTCAACCGCATGCGTTCGAGTCTTGGCTGGTCGGAGCGGGAGATAGCGGGCATGGTCGAGGGATTCTCACGCGTCTCCGGCCTGCACTTCCTGCCCGAGGACCGGTCCGCGACCGATCGGGCACTCGTCGCCGGCAGGTCGCTGATCGAGGGCGGCGACGGGCCGTTGGTGCGTGCGCTGGCGGGGGTGGTGGACGCCGTGTTTCCGGCGTCGCTGGCCGGTGAGAACCCCCGCCGTACCAGCGGTCGGCGGCGGATGGTATTGCGACGATAATTCGGACAGTCGGCCAAATTCCTGCTATCAAGGTAGTCCCCCCGGATTCACCGATCTCTAGGACGATGCCGTCTTGCACCGAAATCTTGCGCGCTTGGTCGCGCCTGCTCTTCTCGCCACGCTCCTGTCCGCGCCCGCCCTGGCGGCCGCCCACGCGGGCGCGACGCAACGCAACGACAAGATCACCGGCAGCGGCAAGGCCGACCGGATCGTCTCGCTCGGCGGCAACGACAAGATCAAGAGCCTCGGCGGCAAGGACACGGTCCTGTCCGGCCCCGGCAACGACTCGGTCGACGGCGGCTCGGGCAACGACAGCGTGCAGGCCGGTCCGGGCAACGACGCGCTCGTCGGCGGCAACGGCAATGACACCCTGGCCGGCAGCGCGGGTGACGACTCGCTCCTCGGCGGACTCGGCAACGATCGACTGCTCGGCGCGGTCGGTCTCGACACGCTCGACGGTGGCGAGGGCAACGACACCATCCAGGGCCAGGGCAGCGACGACCGGCTGATCGGCGGCCCGGGCGTGGACACCATCGCCGGTGCGGAGGGCAACGACTCGATCGACGCCGGTCCCGACGACGACGTCGTCGACGCGGGCACGGGCAACGACACCGTGCTCGGTGGCGAGGGTGACGACAACCTCGACGGCAACGGTGACAACGACACCATCGACGGCGGTCCCGGCAACGACTACCTGGCCGGTGCCTCGGGCGACGACTCGATCAGCGGCGGTGAGGGTCGTGAGTTCATCAACGGCGGCCCGGGCAACGATGTGCTCGACGGCGGCCCGGGGGACGACGGCGTGCCTCCTGCCGAGAACGTGCAGGGCAAGCCGGAGATGAACGGTGGGCCGGGCAACGACCGGGTCATCGGTGGCGAGGGCAACGACAAGCTGCTCGGCGGCGAGGACGACGACCACGTCGACGGCGGGGTCGGCGACGACTCCCTGTTGAGCGGCGGCCCCGGCAACGACACGATCATCGACGGCGAGGGCGACGACCAGTTCATCAAGGGCGACCAGGGCGATGACATCGTCTTCGTCGGCCCCGGCACGGACCGGGTCTTTTCCGAGCAGGGCAACGACACGATCTACACCTATGACGACGGCGTCCGCGACGAGTTCTACTGCGACGACTACGACGACATCGGCACCCCCAACGAGGGCAAGCTCGACCGGATCGTCTACATCGGCCGTCTCGACCCGCTCGACAAGGTCATCGGCGACCGACTGACGTGCGACATCATCGAGGGCATCGACTACCTGCCCTCCGGCTGGCCGTACGGCCCGGTGGCCGGGATCAGCAACCAGCATCGTGTCGTGGCGACCGCCGGTCCGATCGACCCGCGCCTCTACTGATCCTGACGGGTCAGGCTGCGAACAGCAGGTAGAGCCCGCCGACGGTGAACGCCACCATCGCGAACAGCAAGGGCAGCTGACCGGTCAGCTGGTGCCTGGCCGGCAGGAGCCGGATGGCCCGGTCGTGGGCGGCGATGACGCCGAGCACGTGCCCGGCCACCACGGCCAGCACCTTGAGCCTCGCCAGGAACGTCGGGTGGTAGGACAGCCAGCGGTTCACGGTCAGGTCGGCCGTGCCCAGCAGGTTGTCGCCGCGGCTGAGCGGATCGCTGAGCTGGGTGAGGGTGATCTGGCCGTACTCCACGAAGTAGGTCACGTAGTGGGCCACGATGTAGCCGACGATGATCGGCACGACCGAGTGCGCGAAGACGTCGGGCAGGGTGCGGCGGCGTACACCCTCACCCACACCCGTCGTCATCGTGCCGACGGCGAAGATGACCCCGACGCCGACGCAGAAGGCGAGCAGGGCGAGGTTGTTGAGCAGGTCGGCGCTGATCGTCGTCGACTGGATGAACTTCACCCAGGGACTGGAGTCCTTGAAGGAGTCGAAGGCCGTGCTGCCGAAGAGCACGGCGACGACCCCGACGAGCCCGGGCTTGATCACCAGGCTGTCGAGATTGGCCAGGGGAGAGCGGATGAGCAGGCGGCCGTCGCGCTCGCCCCAGATCGAGAGCTTCGAGGTCATCGTCGAGTAGACCTCGAACGGGTCGGCGTGCTCGTAGAACGTGTTGCCGAACAGTGCGCCGCCGATGAGCATGATGCCCAAGTAGGCCGCACACCACAGGCGTACCGGACCGACCTCGGTCGAGTTCGGAAACACGAGCTCGAGCCAGACGAAGGCGAACAGCCCGATCGCGGCCGGCCAGTAGCCGAGTCGCGCCGGGTAGGTGTACATGCCCAGCGAGGGGTCGCTGCCGGATGCCTTGGCGAGCAGCAGGTTGATCGTGCGAGCGGGGCTGATCGCCTTCCAGACCGGTCCGAAGAGCACCGAGAACGGCACGATGCCGACCCAGACCAGGACGTAGAAGACGCCGAGGAACGGGTTGACCAGCGTGTCCTGCCCGGCCACCGCCGCCCAGCCGGCGTAGAGCAGGGCGAGCATGCCGAAGACACGCCACCAGGCCCGCCAGGGCAGGGACGACGTCAGGCGGTCGAGCCACGCAGGAGCGGGCCGGCCGGTGGTGGCGGAGTCGTAGCGCGGCTTGCGCCACGCGATGGCCAGCACCGTGAAGGAGATGACCAGGGCGGCGACGGCGCCCGCGATCGCCAGCTCGAGCGGGATCGGCAGGTCCTTGGCGCCCCCGATGCCGTGGGCGAGGATCCGTTCGCCGGAGATCGGTAGAGCCACCTCAGCGGACTTCGAGCTGGACGATCACCAGGTCGAGCGTGTGCGACTCGACGTCGACGAGTCCGGGCTGGTCGATCGTCAGCGGCAGGTCGGTGGTGCCCGCGTCGTACTCAAGCTCCTGCTCCGGGGTCGAGTGCACGTGGATCTCCCCGGGCGCATCGGCGGTGACGTGCAGGATGATCTCCTCGCCCACCTTGGCGTCGACCCGCTCGCCACTGGGCGTCACGGTGTCGCCGGACACGGTGATGTCGATGGTCTGGGCCTCCGGCGAGGAGGTCGCGGTCGCAGTCTCGGACGGCGTCTCGCTGGGAGTCACGCTCGGCGTCTCGCTGGCCGACGGACTCGTCGCATCGGTCGGCTCGGCGTCCTCGGCGCATCCGGAGAGCACGAGGCCGAGGCCGATCGTGAGGGCCGCCGCCAGCACGGGAAGGCGGCGGGCTCGGCGAGACGTGGTGCGGGGCATGTGGACTACTCCTCGTGTGACTTCTGTTCCTCTGTCAGAATCCCACGCGGAGCGAGACCGTGGGTGCCCGGGTGTGTGACCCTGTGGCGGCCGACACCTGACGAAGGGCACACATGAGTGATCGGCTTAGGCCGCGGGACCTGGCTTTCCTTGCCACCGAGTCCCCGCGCACCCCGATGCACAACGCGACCGTCGAGATCTTCGATCCCGGTGAGTCCGGCTTCGACTACGCGCGCCTCGTGCAGCTGATCGCCGACCGCATCGCCTTCGTGCCGCGCTACCGCCAGCGCCTGCAGGCCGTGCCGGGTAGGTTGGCGACGCCGGTGTGGCTCGACGACCCGAACTTCGAGCTGAGCTATCACGTGCGCCGCTCGGCGTTGCCGCGTCCCGGCGACCACAGCCAGCTCCGCGAGCTCGTCGCCCGGATCGCGTCGCGACCGCTCGATCGCTCGCGCCCGTTGTGGGAGGTCTACTTCGTCGAGGGCCTGTCCGAGGGCCGGATCGCGCTGCTGACCAAGAGCCACCAGATCCTCGTCGACGGACGGGAGACCGTGGACATCGGTCAGGTGCTCCTCGACACCTCGGCGGACCGCTCGACGCTGGGCCACGACGACGACTGGCACCCGCGGCGTACGGCAGGCCCGCTCGGGGTCGCGCTGAACGCGGTGACCGACAGCCTCGAGAGCCCGCGGACGCTGTGGTCGACCACCCGTGCCAATGCCGAGTCGCTCGCGCGCCAGGCCACCGCGACGGGTAACCGGGTCGCCGAGGTGGCCAACGCCCT
>JBDSPC010000535.1:0-3402 GCA_039914485.1 Nocardioides sp. | reverse complement strand
GGTCTCCATCGAGCCGTTCGACTCCGTCGATGCCGTCGTGACCGAGGTGAACAACTTGGAGTACGGGCTCCAGGCGGGGGTGTTCACGCGCGACTTCGACTCCGCGCTGGACGTGGCCCAACGACTGCGCGTCGGCGCGGTGATGATCAACGACACGGGTGACTTCCGGATCGACGCGATGCCCTTCGGCGGCAGCAAGCGGTCGGGAGTCGGCAGGGAGGGCGTGCCGTTCGCGGTGGACGCCATGACGGAGCCCAAGATCATCGCCATCCACCGAAACCCCCGGTCCGCCTGAACCCATCAGCCGGCTCCGGCCTGGCCCGGCGGTCCAGCCGCCGGGCCAGTCGAGCTCATACCGACGCGGCGTACTCCACGGCCGCGGCCCAGATGCCGAGCGCGTCCGCGACCTGTTCCTGGGTGACCACCAGCGCCGGGATCATGCGGACGACGTTGCCGAAGGGCCCGCACGTCAGCAGCAGCAGGCCGAGCTCGGCAGCCTTCTGCTGGGCGCGCTGCGCGGTGGCGGCGTCGGGCTGCCCGTCGGCCGTGACGAACTCGCTGCCGAGCATCAGGCCGAGCCCGCGGACGTCGCCGATGCCCGCGGTGTCGGCGGCCACCTTCTCGAGGCCACTGGCCAGGGCGGCGCCCACCACGCGTGCGTTGTCGACCAGCCCCTCGTCCCGGATGACGTCGAGGGTGGCGATCGCTGCGGCGCACGCCACCGCGTTGCCGCCGTAGGTGCCGCCCTGCGAGCCGGGCCAGGCCTTGGCCATCAGGTCGGCCGGGGCCGCGATCGCCGAGAGCGGGAAGCCACTGGCAAGACCCTTGGCGGTGATCAGGATGTCGGGCTGCATCCCGAAGTGGTCGTGCCCCCAGAATCGGCCGGTGCGTCCCCAGCCGGTCTGCACCTCGTCCAGCACGAGCAGGATCCCGTGGCGGTCGGCGCGCTCCCGGAGGCCCTCCATGAACGCGGTGTTGGCGGGAACGTATCCGCCCTCGCCGAGCACCGGCTCGACGATGAACGCGGCGGTTTCTGCCGGGGCGGTCACCGTGGCGAGAAGGTAGTCCAGCTCACGCAGGGCGAAGTCGGTGGCGGTCTGCTCGTCCCAGCCGTAGCGGTAGGCAGTGGGGAACGGCGACACGGCGACGCCGCCCATGATCGGCGAGAAGCCGGCGCGGAACTTGGTGCCCGAGGTCGTCATCGAGGCCGCGCCGACGGTGCGTCCGTGGAACGAGCCGTGGAACACCACGATGTTGGGTCGCCCCGTGGCGTGCCGGGCCAGGCGCAGGGCGGCCTCGACCGCCTCGCTGCCGGAGTTGCTGAAGAACGCGGAGTCCAGCCGCTCGGGGAGCACCTCGCCGAGCCGCTCGGTGAGCGTCAGCAGCGGTCGGTGCATCACCGTCGTGTACTGCGCGTGGATCAGTGTGGCCACCTGCTCCTGGGCCGCGGCGACGACGCGCGGGTGGCAGTGCCCCGTGCTGGTCACGCCAATCCCCGCGGTGAAGTCGAGGTAGCGCCGATCGTCTTCGTCGTAGAGGTAGACGCCCTCGCCGCGGGCCGCCACGACGGGCGTTGCCTGCTTGAGCAGTGGAGAAAGGTTGGCCATCGGGAACGCTCCTTGGTAGACTGTCAACAACAGTCACACCATACAACTGTCAACGCTCCGGAGGCCACACATGCTTGATGAATTCGCGCGCGAAGAGAAGGTCGTCAGCTCGGTTCCGAGCGGGCTGTTCATCGGGGGGGCCTGGCGCCCGGCCGAGACCGGGGCGACCTTCGCGGTGGAGGACCCCTCCACCGGGCGCGTCCTCGCCCAGGTCGCCGATGCCTCCCCTGCCGACGGCATGCAGGCCCTGGAGGCCGCCGCCAAGGCCCAGGCATCCTGGGCCGCGGTGCCTCCTCGGGAGCGCAGCGACATCCTGCGTCGGGCCTACGACCTGCTCCTCGAGCGCAAGGAGGACCTGGCGCTGCTGATGACACTGGAGATGGGCAAGCCGCTGGCCGAGGCCAGGGGTGAGGTCGTCTACGCCGCGGAGTTCTTCCGCTGGTTCTCCGAGGAGGCGGTGCGGATCGACGGCGGTTTCACGACCGCCCCCAACGGCGAGGGCCGACTGCTGATGATGAAGGAGCCCGTGGGCCCGTGCCTCCTCATCACGCCGTGGAACTTCCCGATGGCGATGGGCACCCGCAAGATCGGACCGGCGGTCGCCGCAGGCTGCACGATGGTGGTCAAGCCCGCCGAGCAGACGCCGCTGTCGCTCCTGGCGCTCGCGGGGATCATGCAGGAGGCCGGACTCCCCGACGGCGTGCTCAACGTGGTGACGACCTCGAACCCCGCGCCCATGATGGAGCCGATGATCCGCGACGGCCGGGCTCGCAAGCTCTCCTTCACGGGCTCCACGGCGGTGGGGCGCAAGCTCCTCGAGCAGTGTGCCGACCAGGTGATGCGGACCTCGATGGAGCTCGGCGGCAACGCGCCGTTCCTGGTCTTCGAGGACGCCGACCTCGACGTGGCCATCGAGGGTGCGATCCAGGCCAAGATGCGCAACATCGGTGAGGCCTGCACGGCGGCCAACCGGTTCTACGTGCACTCCTCGGTGGCCGACGAGTTCGCCCGCCGGCTCGGTGAGCGCATGGCGGCCCTGCCGATCGGCCGCGGGGTCGAGGACGGGGTCGTGGTAGGCCCACTGATCGACGCCGCCGCGCGTGACAAGGTCGCCTCGCTGGTCGACGACGCCGTACGACGAGGTGCCGAGGTCGTCGTCGGTGGCGCGTCCCTCGACGGCGAGGGGTACTACTACCCACCGACCGTGCTGACCAACGTGCCGGAGGACGCCGTGATGCGTCACGAGGAGATCTTCGGACCCGTCGCCCCCATCGCGACCTTCGAGACCGAGGAGGAGGCGATCGCTGCCGCGAACGACACCGATTTCGGCCTGGCCTGCTACGTCTTCACCCGCGACCTGGATCGCGCGTTCCGGGTCTGCGAGCGACTCGAGACCGGCATGATCGGCCTCAACCAGGGCATGGTCTCCAACCCCGCGGCACCGTTCGGCGGCGTGAAGCACTCCGGTCTGGGCCGCGAGGGCGGCCGGGTGGGGATCGAGGAGTTCCTGGAGACCAAGTACGTCGCGATCGCCACCAAGTCTTGATTGACGTCATGATCAACACGACGAAGTCGCGTCACATCGCGCTCATCCCGGGCGACGGCATCGGTGTCGAGGTGGCAGCGTCGGCCCGCGCCGTGCTCGCCGCCCTCGACGCCCGCTACGAGCTGGGCATCAGGATCGACGAGTTCGACTGGTCCTGCGAGCGCTACTTGGAGACGGGCGCCCTCATGCCTCCCGACGGCCTGGACACGCTTCGCGCGTACGACGCAGTCCTCCTCGGCGCCGTGGGGT